>JBBSQG010000046.1:0-12167 GCA_038258125.1 Solirubrobacterales bacterium | reverse complement strand
ATAGGACGTGACGCGCGAGAGCTTGTCGGGCGGGATGCGCTCGGCGAGCGCGGTCAGCCACCAGACCTCGAACAGCGCGACGCAGGCACCGGCCAGCGCCATCGCGGGCAGCACGGCCTCCAGCGCCAGCCCGGCCGCGTACAGCGCGATCGCCGCCGGCCACAGCAGCACGAGCATCATGCCCTGGCGCATCGGGTAGCGCGGCCGCCAGCGCAGCGCCGCGAGCGAGCCGGCGATCGTGCCCATGCCGAAGGCGGCGAAGACGTAGCCGAAGACGGCAAGCTCGCCGTACTGCTCACGCGCGACGAGCGGTCCGACGACGACGAGCGGCGCCAGTGCCGTGAACAGCGCGACCGAGAAGACGACGAGCGTTGCCCAGACCCACGCGCGCGAGCGGACCTCGGCGAAGCCGGCGCGGACGTCGCTCCAGACCGAGTCCGGCGCGGGAGGGGAGGCAACCGCAGGGGCGGTGCGCTCGCGCGGACGGACTCGCGTGAGCATGGCGGCGCTGACGAGGAACGTCCCGGCATCGAGGCCGAAGGCCGCGGCGGGGCTGAAGCCCAGCACGAGCACGGTCGCCAGCACGGGGCCGGCGAACTCCGCCAGGTTGGCAGACATCCCGGTCACCGCCGTGGCCTCCTGGATCTCCGCCTCGGGCACGGTCTGCGGCAGCAGGCCGGCGGCAGCAGGGCGGTAGAACGCCTCGGCGGCGCCGAACAGCACGCCGATCACGACCAGCTGCCAGATGCGCACCGCGCCGCTCACGATCAGCAGCGCCAGCAGCGCGTGCAGCGCGAAGCGCACGAGGTCGGTTACGACGACGACGTGGTGGCGGGGCATGCGGTCGGCGAGCACGCCGCCGGCGAGCAGCAGCCCGATCAGCGGAATGGTGTAGGCGGCCAGGACGATGCCGAGGTCGGTCGCGCTCCCCGTCAGGGCAGCGACTCGCCGTGCCAGTCGTCCACGCCGCTGGCGCGCGGGATGATCCGGTCGTCCTCGCGGTTGCCGGTCCAGATCGCGATCTCGCATCCACGAGCAGCAGCGAGCCTGCAGATGTGACGGCTCGGCCGGGAGCGGCGTGACATCCGTCACATCTGCGTCGCCATCCGTGCGCGAATGACGGATCGATTCAGGCTGCGCTGCGATCCGTCATAGCTGCATGTGGTGTGGACGCGCGGTCGCTCCGGAGCCGGGCGGGACGGCGACGCCTTCGCGGCCGACGTTGATCGGACCCTGGCCCGACGGTACGCTCGGCCCAGTGCGCACCCGCTCCCGCGACCTGGCCGAAGAGCTCGCGCGGCGGCTGCGCGGCGCGCCCGGATGAGCGCCGCCGCCACGCGGGCCGCGCTCGCGGTCTTCCTGATCGGGGTGCTCGGCGTCTGGCTGATCCGCCCGATCGGCGACGCCTGCCCGGACATCGGCAAGCTGCCGGCGGGCAGTCGCAGCAGCTCGGCGCCGTCGTTCGTCCCGCCGCTGACGCGCACCTGCACGTACACGACCGCCGGGGGGACCGAGGCGCGCCAGCGCTACGTGCCGATCATCGACTGGCTCGTGCTGGCGGTCATCGCGGGCGTCGTGGGCCTGGGCGTCGGGCTGCTGCGACCACAGCGCGGGCCGGTGGGCGCGGTTGCCGAGCGGCCACAGCCCGGGGGTCGATCTGAGCGCGTCGCCGCACTGCCCGAGCCCGAGGAGCCCGCCACCCGCGCCGGCGCACCAACCGAGCCACCGGCCCGCCGCGCGCGCCGCGAGCCGACCACGTCCGCGCAGAGCTTGGCCAGCGATGGCGAAGATCGCGCGGCGGAGCGCGAACGGGAGCGTGAGGAGCGGGCGCGGCGACGACGGAGCAGTTGAGTCCGAGCGCTCAGCGCGCCCAGGGAACGTCGACCGAGTCCTCGTTCGGAGCGTCGCGAGCTACGACGTACTCGGCGACCTCGGTCTCCGACGGGTTCTCGAGCAGATGGGTCTCGCGCGGCGGGACGTAGGCCATGTCGCCGGGTTCGAGCGCGAGCACGTGCTCGAGCTCCTGGCCCCAGCGCACGTTCAAGCGCCCAGTGAGCATGTAGACGGCCGACTCGCAGTCGGAATGGAAGTGCGGTCGTGACTGCGCGCCGGCCGGCACGCGGAAGACGCCCATGTAGATGTTCGTCGCCCCCGTGGTGGCCTGCGAGACCTCCGCACCATCACGGCCGCCACGCGGCGCGGGATCCTGGGAACGGGGCTTGACCACCTGCACGCCCGGAAGACTACTCCCAGATCAGATGGTCGGAAGCCCGCAGAACGGAAGTTCGACGTTCTGAGGTGCGCGTGTCCAGTGGCGGCGCGCCTGACGTGGCTAGGTCGTCATCCCGGTGAACTGCCCGCCGGTGACGTTCAGCGTCTGCCCGTGGACATAGTTCGACCACGGCGAGCAGAGGAAGAACACGCCGCCGGCCGCCTCCTGCGCCGTGCCGGCCCGGCCGAGCGGGATGACGTAGTTGGCCATCGCGCGCATCTGCTCGGGGATGCCGAGCTGCACGGTCTCGCCGTCGATCTGCATCGTGTTGTCGTCGGCCTTGGCCTGCGTCAGGCGCGTGTCGATGAACCCGAAGGCGACCGCGTTGACGTTGATCTTGAACTGGCCCCACTCCTTGGCCAGCGTCTTCGTCAGGCCGACGACCGCCGCCTTGCCGGCCGCGTAGTTGGCCTGGCCGGCGTTGCCCATCGTGCCCGAGATCGACGACACGTTGACGATCTTGCGAAAGACCTCGATGCCCTGCTCGCGCTCCTTCTTGGCTGGCTCGCGCAGGTGCGGCGCCGCGGCGCGGATGACGCGGAAGGGGACGATCGTGTGGATATCGAGCATCCGTTGAAAGGCATCGTCGGACATCTTGTGGATCGCGCCGTCGATCGTGTAGCCGGCGTTGTTGACGACGATGTCGATCTTGCCCCAGGCGTCGATCGCCGTCTGGACGAGCTCGTCGCAGGCGCCGGACGCGGTCAGGTCGCCGCCGTAGACGACGGTCTCGCCGGCGATCTGTGACGCGGTCTGCTCGGCGACGTCGCCGTCGAGATCGTTGATCAGGACCTGCGCGCCGTGCTCGCTGAGCAGTTCGGCGGTCGCGCGGCCGATGCCACGCGCCGATCCGGTCACGATCGCGACCTTGCCGTCCAGAACTCCCATGCTCGCGCTCCTTGTCGTGTTTGCCGCGGGCACGATAGCGACTGGTTGACTGGCCAGTCGGTGCCTCTCCAGCGGGTGCGCGGTACGGGCCCGGTGCCCAAAAGGCCCGAACCTCGGCGCTGAGGTTCTCGCTTCGAGCCGGCCCCGTACGCGCCGCCGCCAAGGCCCGTGGACGCGCGCTCCTCGATCGCGCCGCCGGGGCTTCTCCAGCCCGTCGGGTGCGCGCGGCGTAGCCTCCGACCCGTGATCGCCCTCGTCACCGGAGCCTCGAGCGGGATCGGCGAGGCGACCGCGCGGCGGATCGCGCGCGAGCCCGGCGCGCGGCTGATCCTCGTCGCGCGCCGCGAGGAGCGCCTGGCCGCGCTGGCGGGCGAGCTCGGCGTGCCGGCGACCGTCATCGCCGCCGACCTCACCGACGCGGGCGCGCCGGCGCGGATCGCCGCCGCCGTGGAAGCCGCTCACGGCCGCCTGGAGCTGCTCGTCAACAACGCCGGTGCCGCCTGGCGCGGGACGGTCGCCGACGGTGGCTGGGAGAACGTGCGCCGCTCCATGGAGCTGAACTTCGATGCTCAGGTGCGCCTGACGGAGGCGCTGCTGCCGCTCCTGCGCCGCTGTGCGCCGAGCGCGATCGTCAACGTCGCGAGCACCGCGGGGCGGGTCGCGCGCGGCGGCTCGGGCGCCTACTCGGCGAGCAAGTTCGCGCTCGCCGGCTGGAGCGACGCGCTGCACCTCGAGGAGGCCGGGAACGGCGTTCACGTCGGCCTCGTCCTGCCCGGCTACGTCGCAACCGAGGGCTTTCCGCAGCGCGAGCTGCTCGACAATCGCCTCACCCGCCGGCTCGTCTCCACGCCCGACAAGGTCGCCGAGGCGATCCTCGACGCCGGGCCCGGCGGGCGCGCCGAGCGCTATGTGCCACGCGCCTACTGGCTGGCGGCGACGGCGCGGATCGTGCTGCCGCGCGCCGTGCGGCGGGCGACGAGCAGCGGCAGGCTCGCGCTCGTCACGAAGACCGGCCAGGACCCTGACGCGGCCTGAACGGCCGGCACATGGCGCGCACGTTGACGCGCAAGTAGATTGCGGGCGTGCCGTACGAGACGCTGCGCTACGACGTCGCCGGCGCCGTCGCGACGATCGCACTCGACCGACCCGAGACCCGCAACGCCCTCTCCGACGCGCTGCTCGACGAGCTGCTCGCGGCGCTGGCCGCGGCCCGCGACGACGAGGGCGTGCGCTGCGTCGTGATCGCGTCGACGCACTCGACGGTGTTCTCCAGCGGCGGCGATCTCGGCGGTTTCGCGGCCGACATTCCGCTCGTCCACCGTCACGCCGCCAACGATCGCTTCCCGCGCCTGTTCGCGCTCATCGGGCAGCTCGGCAAGCCGGTCGTCTGCGCCGCGGGCGGCCACGTGCTCGCCGGTGCGCTCGGCCTCGCTCTCGCCTGTGACCTCGTGATCGCCAGCGAGCGCGCGACGTTCGGCGCGCCGGAGATCAACGTCGGCCTGTTCGGGTTCATGATCGCCGCGCTGATCGCGCGCAACATCGGGCGCAAGAAGATGACCGAGCTGCTGCTGCTCGGCGAGCGCATCGACGCCCGCGAGGCGCACCGGCTGGGGATCGTCAACCGGGTCGTGGCGGCGGACGCATTCGACGCCGCGGTCGCCGACTGGGCGGTGCGGCTGGCCGCCAAGCCGCCGCTGATCATGAAGCTTGGCAAGGACGCGCTCTACGCCCAGCAGGATCTCGGCTTCGCGGAGGCGCTGGAGTATCTGCGTGGGCAGCTCACGCTGGCGCAGTCGACCGACGATGCCCGCGAGGGCATCGCGGCCTTTCTCGAGCGGCGGGACCCGGAGTGGAAAGGCAGATAGCCGCGCTGCTGTGCCGCACGTCGGACCGCGGGCCGCAGGCCGCGGCCGGCACCGCCGAGCTGGCCGAGCTGCTCGGGGCGCGGGTGATCGGCTCGCCGGGCGAGCCGATCAGTGCCGGGTACGAGGATGATCTGCGGGCATCGCGCGGCTGCCTGCTGGAGGCCGGCGGCCAGGTCGACGACGCGCTCGACGCCGGCCGCCTGCCGGTCCTGCTTGCCGGGGAGTGCTCGATCTGCGTCGCCACGCTGCCGGTCGTCGTTCGCCATCGTCCGGACGCGCGCGTGCTCTGGCTCGACGGCCATCCGGACTTCCACACCCCGGCCACGACGGCCAGCGGCTACCTCGCCGGCATGGGCCTGGCCGGCGCCTGCGGGCTGTGGGAGACCGGCTTTGGCGCGGGCCTGGACCCGGCCCGGGTGATCATGTACGGCGTGCGTGACGTCGACGGCGGTGAGCGCGTCGCGCTCGACACCAGCGGCGTGTATCGGCTCGAGGATCCCGCTCAGCTCGCGGGCATGGCGCTGTTCGTGCACATCGACCTCGACGTGCTCGACCCGGACGTTCATCCGGCAAAGTTCCCCGCACCGGGCGGGCTGTCGCCGGCGGCGCTGCGCGACTTCCTCGCGGCGGCGGCAGCGGTGGCGACGATCGTCGGTGCCGAGGTCACGGCGGCGGCGCCGGGCTATTCGCGGGTCGCGGCGGGCGCGATCGCACCGCTACTGGCGGCGCCCGACGGCGGATGACCCTGCATGCGGCCACCGCGTCGTCGATCTCGCAGCGGGCACCGGCAAGCTCACGCGCGCGAGCGCTCCTGCGAACATCAGCCCACGATGACCGGCGGCGGCCGCCTTGCGCTCGATGGCGTGCGCGTGCTCGACCTCAGCCGCCTGCTGCCGGGCGGCTTCTGCTCGCTGCTGCTCGCCGACCACGGCGCCGACGTCCTGAAGGTCGAGGACATGGATCGGGGCGACTACATCCGCTGGGCGCCGCCGTACGTCGACGGCGCAGCGCCGAGCGCTCGCTCGGCGCTGTTTCTCGCGCTGAACCGCAACAAGCGCTCGATCCGGATCGACCTCAAGCAGGCGGCTGGGCGCGAGTTGCTGCTCGAGCTCGTGTGCGAGCACGACGTCGTGCTGGAGTCCTTCCGGCCGGGTGTGCTCGACCGGCTCGGCGTCGGCTACGCGGCGATGCGCGCCGCCAACCCGAAGATCGTCCTGTGCTCGATCACGGGCTACGGTCAGGCCGGACCGCTGCGCGACCACGCTGGGCACGACATGAACTACCTCGGGCTCGTCGGGCTGCTCGGGCTGACCGGCGAGCGGGACGGGCCGCCGGTCCAGGCGGCTGGCCAGATCGCCGACGTCGGCGGCGGCGCGTTGATGGCGGCGTTCGGGATCCTCGCGGCCCTGCGGTCAGCCGAGCGCACGGGGGAGGGGCAGGTCGTCGACATCGCGATGGCCGACGGCGCGCTGTCCTGGCTGGCGCTCGTCGCCGCGCGCTACCTCGCCGACGGCGAGCCGCCGCAGCGCGGCGGACTCGAGCTCGCCGGCGGGCTGGCCTGCTACCGGCCCTACGAATGCGCGGACGGCGCGTGGGTCACGCTCGGCGCGCTGGAGCCGAAGTTCTGGGCGGCCTGGTGTCGCGGGACCGGGCGCGAGGACCTGCTCGAGGAGCAGTTCGCGGCGCCGGGCAGCGAGGGGCACGCCGCCGTGGAGGATGAGTTCGCCTGCCGCACGCGCGCGGACTGGCAGGCGTTCGCCGCCGAGCACGAGTGCTGCCTGGAGCCGGTGCTCGACCTCGGCGAGGCGCTGGCGTGCGAGCAGGTCGTCGCCCGCGAGATGGTCGTCGGCCTGCATCAGCCCGGCGCGGAGGAGCCCGTGGCCCTGCTCGGGGCGCCGGTCAAGCTGTCGCGCACGCCGGCCGATTGCGACCGGCTGCCGGGGCCGGAGCTCGGCGAGCACACGCTCGCCGTGCTGCGCGCGGCGGGCTACGACGAGGCGGCGATCGCGCGGCTCGTCGACGCGGGCGTCGTCGGCGGTCCGTCGCAGACCGGCGACGCGGGCCCGTTTCGCGTGTAGACGATCAGGCCGCGGCCCGCTCACGCTCGAGCGTGAAGTACATCTGCTCGGCGCCCCAGACGTGACGGATGCCCTCCATCGCGAAGCCGAGCTTCTGCAGCACGTGGCGTGAGCCCACGTTCGCCTCGCGCGTGATCGCCACCACCCGGTCGAGCCCAAGCTCGACGAACGCCTCGGCGATGACCCCGCGCGCGGCCTCGGTCGCGTAGCCGCGACCCCACCAGGGGGAGGCGAGCGCGTAGCCGAGCGCGACGTCGGGCCCGTCGGGCGCGAGCGGGAAGAGCCCTGCCTCGCCGATCAGCAGCCCGCTCTCGCGCTCGAAGACCGGCCAGAAGGAGAACCCGCCGAGCTGCTGCTGGTTCATCGAGCGCTCCAGCGCGAAGCGCGTGCCGGCGAGGTCGCGCGGCCCGCCGAGCAGCGCCATCGACTGCTCGTCGCTGTAGAGCACGGCGTGCAGCTGGCGCAGATCGCCCGGCTCGTAGGGCCGCATCGCCAAGCGCTCGGTGAAGATCGGCAGGGGCACGATCCCACGATGGTGACGGGTCGGGCGCCGGGCCTGCGCTACGGTGCCCGCCGACCATGAGCGCGACCACGCAAGCCGCGTCCGATGTCGCGCCGGCCAGGCCCGGGCTGATCGATCCGCGCGACGGGCGGTTGTGGCTCGGCGGGCTGATCGTCCTGCTCGCCGGCACCGCGTTTCTCATGCTCTACATGACGCGCGGCCTGACGTTCAACCTCGACGAGTGGACGGTCATCACGCAGCGTCGCGGCGCCGGCGCGCCGTCGCTGCTGGAGCCGCACAACGAGCATCTCACGCTGCTGTTCTTCGCGGTCTTCCTGCCGCTGCTCAAGCTCGGCGGCCTGGACGCCTTCGCGCTGCTCATGCTGCCGCTCGTGGCGATGCAGGTCGGGCTCGGCGCGCTGTTGTACGTCATCACCCGGCGCCGCCTCGGCGCCGGTGTCGCCCTCGGGGCCGCGGCCGTCGCGCTGCTGTCCGGCCTGGCGTACGAGAACTTCCTCATCCCCGGCCAGACGGCGCAGATGTTCTCGATCGTCGCCGGCGTCGGTGCCCTCGCGCTGCTCGACAAGCCGCGCACGGAGCGCACCGACTGGGGCCTGGCGGCGCTCATGGTCGTCACGCTGGCCTCCTCGGGCATGGGGATCCCGATCCTGCTGGGGATCGCCGTCGAGCTGCTCCTCACGCCGGATGGCCGCCGCCGGCTGTGGGTCGTCGCCGCGCCGTTCGGCCTGTACCTCGTGTGGTACGTCACGTACGGAACCAACCGCGCCGGCCTGGAGGAGCTCTCGATCAGCGCGCTATGGGCGTGGACGGCGGCCAGCCATGCCGCCGGGGCGATGATCGGCGAGCGCCAGATCGAGCCCGGCCAGCAGTTCTTGATCGTGCTGCTGGCGATCTTCGCCTACCGCGTGTTCCGCGTGCCCCGGGAGGCGAAGATCCGGATGGCCGCGCTGGCCACGATCCTGCTCACCTTCTACGGGCTGACCGCCATCTCGCGCCACGACATCGCGCCGCCGTCGTCGTCGCGCTACCTGACGGTCGGGATCGTCTTCTTGCTGCTCATGCTCGTCGAGGCCGCGCGCGGCTGGAAGATCCGCGTCTGGGTGCCGTTCCTCGTCCTGCTGCTCGTCTGGGTCTCCTTCGGCAAGGCCGACGGCAACGCCGACGCGCTGCGCGACGGGCGGATCCTCTTCCTGCAGCGCTCCGAGCACGTGCGCGCGTCGCTCGGCGCCGTCGAGCTGCTCGGCCGCGACCGCGTCGCGCCGACGTTCGAGATCGCCCCGCTCGCCGCCCCGTTCCTCGAGGCCGGGCCGTGGTTTCACACGCTCGACGACCTGCGCGGCAACCCCGGCTACAGCGCCGCCGAGCTCGTGCGCGCCCCGGCCGACGCGCGCGCCTTCGCCGACGACACGCTCGTGCGTGCGGGCGGTCTGGCGCTGGCGCCCGGCGGCGTCGTATCGGCGGCGCGGCGCAGCGCCTGCGTGCCGTTACGGGGTTCGGTCGTCCCGTCCGCCGGCGTGCGCGTCGAGGCGGGCGCGACGCGGCCGCGGACCGTGCGGGCGCGCCGCTTCGGCAGGGACTGGAAGCTCGTCGGCGTCTTCCCGGTGGCGCCTGGGCGAGCGATCGAGCTACGACCGCTCAAGGACGCCTCGCCGGTCCCCTACGCCATCCAGACGCAGGGGCCGGGGCGAACCTGCTTGATCAGCCGGTGACTTCCGTCAGCGAGATGCTGTCGACCTGCGTCGCGATGATCGTCGTCTCCGAGGCGCGCCACGGCGCGTTGGCCGAGCACTCCAGGTAGAAGTCCGTCGGCGCGCCGACGGTGCGGGTCAGCTGCATCGACAGCGTCGTCGGTGTCTGGCGGTTGTTGACGATGATCGTGCCGGTCGACGAATGCGCCGGGCCACCGGCGTTCAGCGAGCAGGTGCCGCCGAGCGAGCCGTTGGCGCCGAGCAGCGCCTCGAGCGGGTTCGTCTCGCCCGCGAAGGCGGTCATGACCATGTTCGCCTGCACGGAGAAGGCGCCGGCGGGAACCGTCAGCGTCGCGACGCGCGTGATGACGTTCGCCGGAACGCCCTCCGGGCCGGCCTTGCGGACCGCCTCGTAGGCGATGCGGCCGGTGGGTGCCGCGGACCTCTTCTTGCCGAAGAGGAGGTTCTGGCTGCCCTTGGAGAGCTTCTTGGAGGTGATCGTGGTGTCCTTGATGTCCACGCCCCGGATCGTGCCGTTGCGGATCTGCGAGCTCGTGATCACGGTCGCTGCGACGGCACTGCCGGTGCAGGCGATGACCAGCGCGGTGATCGAGATGGCGAGCGCCGGGCTGGGCGGTCGAAGCTTCATGCGGGTTCTCCCCTGGTTTGGATCGGACCTCTTGAGACACCTGCAACCCAGCGCGCGATGCGGTGATCCATCACCTGGGCCCGCCGCGCACGCGTCCTAACACGAGCAGGGACCCCGCAAAGATGCCGATCTGATGACCTTAGTCGCTGCACGCGACGATCAAAAGGCAGCTTGGTGGACGAATTGGCGCCGCGGGCCCGCTCGCGGCTGCCTGGCGACCGGGCGACCGACCCCTCCGAGGTACCATCCAGCGGGTTGACTGACCAGTCAATCCGGGGATCCACCTCAGAGCACATGCGCGTCGCAGCCGTCCAGTTGACCTCCACCGCCGACTTCGACGGCAACCTCGAACGCGCCGATCGGCTGACGCGCGCGGCGGCCGCCGACGGTGCCGAGCTCGTCGTCCTGCCGGAGAAGTGGAGCGTGCTCGGTCGCGGCGACGCGCTCCTCGCCGGAGCCCAGCCGATCGACGGTCCCGCGATCGCGTGGGCGTGCGGCACCGCCCGCGCGCTGGGCATCGAGCTCGTGGCGGGCTCGTTCTCCGAGCGCGTTGCCGGCGAGCAGCGGCTGCGCAACACCTCCGTCCATGTCGGCCCCGACGGCGAGCTGCACGCGGCCTACCGCAAGGTCCACATGTTCGATGTGACCGTCGAGGGGATCGTCTATCAGGAGTCCGAGCACGAGGCGGCCGGCGAGGAGCTCGTCGTCAGCCCGACCGCCGGCGGCGTCGAGCTGGGCCTGAGCATCTGCTACGACGTCCGCTTTCCCGAGATCTATCGGATCATGGCGATCCGCGGCGCGCGCGTGTTCACCGTCCCGGCGGCGTTCACGGTGCCGACGACCCGCGACCACTGGGAGGTGCTCCTGCGCGCCCGCGCGATCGAGAACCAGGCGTTCGTGGTCGCCGCCAACCAGATCGGCGAGCATGACTGCGGCCCGCCCGCCCTGCGCTCCGGCGGGCGTTCGATGATCGTCGACCCGTGGGGGATCGTGCTCGCGCACGCGCCCGACCGCGAGTGCCACATCGTCGCCGACCTCGACTTCGAGGCGCAGGCGCGCATTCGCCGCGAGCTGCCGGCGCTCGCCAACCGGCGGCCGAGCGCCTACCGCTGGCCGGTCGAGGTATCGGCCTGATGGCCTCGACCGCGCCGCACGACAGCCCGCCGGCACCGGACAAGCGCCGGATGATCCTCGACGCCGCCGTCGTCGCGTTCGCCACGCGCGGCTTTCATGCCTGCCGCGTGTCGGACATCGCCGACGAGGCGCAGGTCGCCTACGGGCTCGTCTACCACTACTTCCGCTCCAAGGACGAGGTGCTCGACACGCTCTTCCTCGAGCGCTGGGACGTGCTGCTGGAGGTGATCGCCGAGATCGACGGCCAGGATCTCCCCGCGCGCGAGAAGCTGCACGCGATCGCGTCGTTCATCATCGACTCCTACCGCCACGACCCCGACCTGATGAAGGTCATCATCGTCGAGGTCACCCGCGCGGCGAACTCGTTCGGGCGCACGCACCTGGCCAAGATCCGCGAGGCCTACGCGCTGATCGCGGACATCGTCGAGAAGGCGCAGGCCGACGGCTCGTTTCGCTCCGCGGTCACGCCGTCGTTCGCGGCCCTCGCCTTCTACGGCGCGATCGAGCAGGTCCTGACCGGCTGGATCTTCGACACGCTGGCGCAGGGCGAGGCCGAGTTCGACGAGGCGAAGGCGTTCATCGTCGAAACGATCTGCGGCGGCCTGGACGCGGCCGCGGCCGGCCGCTGATCACCGATCGGGGCGCTCGTCCGCCCGACCCGTCTGAGAGGATGCAGCCAATGCCCAACAACGAGATGGTCAAGCGGCTCATCTGGTCCGGCCTGCTGGCCGGGCTGGGCGCCGTCGCATCGATCGCGACCACGCGCACCGCCGCGATGATTTGGCGCCGTGTCTACGGGGAAGACCCGCCCGAATGAAGTTTGGGAAGCGACAGTCCAAGCAGCCCGGGGACGCCGATGCCGGCGGCCCGGCTGCCGCACCCGTCGCCTCCGAGTCCGAGCCGGTCGCCGAGCCTCTGCCCGAGCCGTCGATGACGTCGGCGGATGCGCCGGCCGCGAGCGCGGCCGTCCCGCCGACCGTCGCCGAGCCGCTGGCGCCGATCCAAGCGCCGCCCGTCGTCGCGCCGGAGCCGCCACCGCCGGAGGAGCCGGTCGTCGAGGGCGAGGCGTT
>JBBSQG010000045.1:0-12185 GCA_038258125.1 Solirubrobacterales bacterium | reverse complement strand
GGACAGCCGGCCGCGGGGGGCGGGCTGCAAGCTGGCCGCGGTCTCGTCTGCGGCGGCGGCCCGCGGCGCCGACGCGTGGCGCGCAGTCGGCACGAGCACGAGCGCCATGTAGGGCACGTCGCCCGCGCCGTCGTCGAGCACGGCGACGCGCTCGGCCGCGCGCGAGGCGCGCTCGACGTAGCCGCCGCGCGCGGCGACCTGCGCCAGCTCGAGCGCCGAGCGGACGCCGTCGAAGCGCCGCCCGAGCTTCATCACGACGGCGGCATCGGCGCCGCGCAGGTGCTCGGCGAGCGCCTCGGGCGCCAGCGTCCCGGGGGCGACGACGAGCACGTCGTCGCGCTTGGCCAGCGGCGTGCCGGCCGCCGCGGCGGCGGCGCTGAACGCCGTCACGCCCGGCACGACCTCGGTCTCGTAGCGCCCGGAGAGCCGCTCGTGGAGGTACATGTAGGAGCCATAGAAGAACGGATCGCCCTCGCACAGCACGGCGACGGCGCGCCCGGCATCGAGCTGCTCGGCGATTCGCGCCGCGCCGTTGTCGTAGAAGTCGCGCAGCGCGCCCTCATAGCCCTCGGGATGGTCGGTCTCGCCCGTCGTCACCGGGTAGACGAGCGCAAGCTCCTCGCAGCCAGCCGCGATCCACGGCTCCGCGGCGCGCCGCGCAACGGAGCTGCCGCGGCGCTTCTCGGGGTAGGCCACGACCGCGCAGGCGCCGATGATCCGCTGCGCCTTGATCGTCACGAGCTCCGGATCGCCCGGCCCGACGCCGACGCCGTACAGCCGCCCGGGGCTGGTCATTCGGCCACCTGCGCAAGCGCGTTGACGGCGGCCGCGGCGATTGCGCTTCCGCCGCGCCGGCCGTGCACGACGAGGTGCTCGAGCGCGCTCGGGTGCTCGGCGAGCGCACGCTTGGACTCTGCCGCGCCGACGAAGCCGACGGGCACGCCGATCACCGCCGCGGGGCGCGCGACCTGCTCGGATTCGACGAGCTCCAGCAGCCGGAACAGCGCCGTCGGCGCATTGCCCACGACGACGAGCGCGCCACCGAGCCGCTCGCGCCAGAGCTCGATCGCCGCCGCGCTGCGCGTCGTGCCCAGCGAACGGGCGAGCTCGGGCCCGCCGGGCTCGCTCAGCGTGCAGACGACGTCGTTGGCGGCGGGCAGCCTGGCGCGCGTCACGCCGGCGGCGACCATCGACGTGTCACAGAGGATCGGCGCGCCCGCGCGCAGCGCGGCCTCGCCGGCGGCAGCGAAGCCCGCCGACGCCGCGACGTCGGAGACGAGATCGACCATCCCGCAGGCATGGATCATCCGCACGACGACGCGCTCGAGGATCGGGTCCAGGCCGGCGAGGTCGGCCTCGGCGCGGATCGTGGCGAAGGACTCGCGGTAGATGGCCGCGCCGTCGCGCTCGTAGACGATCACCGCGCCGCCTCGAGCGCGAGCCGCTTGGAGGCATGCTCAAGCGAAGGCACGCTCCAGTCCTCGCCGTCACAGCGCACGGAGACGTCGCCGACGGCGCGTACGGTGACGGCGACGGGCGTGCCCGGCATCTCACCACAGCGCCGTTCGCAGGCCGCCCAATGCTCGGGGCGGTCGCGCGGGCTGCGCGTCACGGCACGCTGCGCCGCCGCTGCGCGCACGTCGGCGAGCGCACGCGGGCAGGCGCCGGCTCCCGCGCAGGCGGTCAGCCCGACCCAGCCCGATGTCGCGTCGAGGATCAGGCCGGCCTGCTCCAGCCTGGTGCACGTCGGCGCGGCGGCGCCCGCATCGAGGTCGACGATCGTCACCGTACGGCGGGTCGAGACGCGCACGTCGTCGCTCTGGCGGGCCAGCTCGCGCAGCAGCTCCGGCCAGAGCTGGCCCAGCGGTGCGAGCGCTGTCAGGGCGACACGGCCGTCGCGCTGCGACACGACGCCCGGCCCGAACGTGCGGGTGCGTGCGTGGGGGATGATCGGTGCGAGCGCGAGCCCGATCGCGGTCGCGACCGAGCGCGCGCCGCCGGGCGTCTCCGAGAGCCGCCATGCGTCGCCGCGCAGCGCGACGAACGCTTCGGCCGCGTCCGCGGCCAGGTCGATCGCCGCCGGCCCGTCGGACTCGAAATCCAGCGGCTGGCCGGCGAGCGCGACGCCGAAGCGCCCGCCACCGCGGGCGAGCACGCTCACATCGGGGCCGATCTCGCGGCCTGCGCCGCTGCCGTCGTCGACGAGGAAGTAGAAGCGCCCGGGCAGGTCGCTCAGCGCGCCGCTGCCGCAGATCCGCCCGTCGAGCCGTTTGACGAGCCCGTCGATGTCGTCAAGCGCGCCCGGTGCGCGGCCGGCGAGTGGGCTGGCCAGGACGTTGCGAGCCCGGTCGTGGCTCAGCGAGGGCAGGAGCCCGGCGATCTGCAGGCGCGTTGCGAGCTCCCTGCCGGCGCTGTCGGACAGACCGCGTAGCTGCACGTTCGCGCGCGCCGTGAGGTCGACGAGGCCGTTGCCAAGCTCCTCCGCTGCCGCTGCCAGCGCGCGCAGCGCGCCCGCCGTCAGCCGACCGCCGGGTAGGCGGACGCGCGCCAACCAGCCGTCGGCCGCCTCGTGCAGGGCGAGTACCCCGGGGCAGCGGTCCGGCCGGGCGCGCTCATCCGGGGCCGCAGACGTCACGACCGGCAATCTAGTCGCTCTGCGCCAACCCGGCTGAGCGGCCCGGGCGGCTACCGTTGCGGGCCATGACCTGGCCCGTCGCCTCCGGCTCGCTGCTGCTCGGCTTCGTCGTCGCGCAGGCGACCGGCGTCCGCCCGCTGGGGGGGATCGTGTTGTTCGCGGGCTGCGCGTGGTGCGCGCTGCGCTGGCTGCGCGCGGTCGGAGCGGCGCGCACCGCGGCGCTCGTCGTCGTCTACCTCGCCGCCTTCGTGCTCTCCCACGTCATCGCCGATCCGCTCGGCACGTGGCCCGCGGTGGCGCTCGTCACGGCGATCGTCGGGCTCGCGGCCTACCTGCTGGCCGACCGCGAGACCGCGTCGCGCCCGGTCAGTCCTGCCCGCGCTGCACCTTGACGCCCTCGAAGGTGACGTCGACGGGCTCCTGAAAGCGGCAGCCGTTGACCTCGTCGTGGCGCATGAAGGTCGGCGGCTCGATATGGACGGCTGACCGGCCCGACCGGCCAGTGGTCGGCCCGCCGCCTCAAGCGCCTCGGCGCTGAGGTCGATGGGCCTCGAAGGTTTGCTTGGCCGTGCCCGTCTACTTCGCGCAGGACTGTCCGCCGCCGGATGCGCCATCGCGCTCGCGCTCGCGGCCGCGTCGGCGTCGGCGGCGACCTTCGGCTGCGAGGCCAGTGCCGTCCGCGGGACCGTGCTCGGCGCGGTGACGATCGAACCCGTCGTCGCCAACCGCGGTGCTGGCGCCTGCCGCACCGCCACCGCCGGCCTCAACGCGCCGTTGCCTGTGCTGCTGAGCGCGGGCGCCGCGACGGCCGGCACGCAGTTCGGCGGGGCGCCCGGCCAGGAGAGTGCGCTGGCCGCCGGTGGTCTGGCCGATTTGCGCGTGCTGTCGCTGCCGCAGCTGCCGATCACGCTGCCGACGGCGCAGATCTCCGACACGCTCGGCAGCGTCACGGTGCCCGTCACGGGGTTGCTGCAGACGCTGCTCGGCGGCCTGGTGAACATCTCGATCGACCTCCGCCCCGCGCTGCAGGCGCTGCTGCCCAACGGCCAGCTTCCGCAGGCCGACCTCGTGCGCGTGCAATCAGCGATGGCCTACGCCGGCGCGACCTGCCGCGATGGCACGCCGCAGCTGAGCGGCTCGTCAAGCGTCACCGGCGTCTCCGTGCTCGGCCAGCAGCTGCCGACCGGGCAGCTCGTCGACCAGGTCCTCACGCTGATCGGCGGCGGGAGCATCGATCCGTCGAACGTCGACCTCTCGCGGATCGTGCTGCCGCTCGGGCTGAGCTTCGGCACCGCGGTCGTCGGCCCGCTGCTGCAGACCGCCGTGCAGGGCGTGCTCGACGCCTTGCCGCCGATCGCGATCCCCGCAACGCTCGCCCAGGTGCGGATCACGCCGGGCCAGCAGACCCGCAGCGGCGACATCCTGCGCCAGCAGGCGCTGCGCGTGCAGGTCGCTATCGCCGGCCAGGCGCTCGCCGACCTGACGATCGGCGAGGCGACCGTGAGCGGGTCGGGCGCCTGCGGTACGACCGTCGACCCCGGCAAGGCCGCGGCCACCGAGCTTGTCCTCGGTTGCACGAAGCGCCGCCTCGTGCTCACCGACGTGCAGGAGCGCAAGGGGCGCGTGCGCCTGCTCGGCGTCGCCGACCGCAGCCTCGCGGGCAAGCGGGTGAGCATCCGCTTCACGCACACCGGCAAGGTCGTCGCACGCGCGACCGTGCGACCGGAGGGCAGCTTCAGCGCGAGCGCGCGGCTGCCCGCCAAGCGCCTGCGCAAGACGAACAAGGCGCGCTATCAGGCGGTGATCGGCCGCGAGCGCTCGCTGGCGCTGAAGCTCACGCGCCGGATGGTGCTCAGCTCCGCGCGCACCGCGCGCGGCAAGGTGACGCTGTCGGGGCGCGTCGTCAAGCCCCTCGGCCGCCCGGCCGCGCGGATCGTCGTCACGCGCCGCGTGTCGTGCAAGCGCAGCGAGGTCGTCGCGCGGATCAAGCCCTCCCGCAGCGGCCGCTTCAAGGTCACCGTCGACGCCCCCGAAGGAGCGCTCGCGGCGGTCTACCGGCTGTCGACGCGCGTGCGCAAGACGTCGCGCAACCGCAAGACGTTCCCGACGTTCACGCTGCCGCGCGCGGTGTCGCTGACCTGACCGCGACATCGACCGGTGTGACGAAGCCACCCACGGGCCGGGCGGGTCACGGTACGGTGGCGCCATGGAGGCCGCCTACGACGCGATCGTCGTCGGCTCGGGCTTCGGCGGCGGGATCACCGCCTGCCGGCTCGCCGAGCGGGGCTGGCGCGTCTGCGTGCTCGAGCGCGGGCGGCGCTTCGGCGCCGGCGACTACCCCGACCGGCTCGCCCAGTTCCCCCACGCGCTCTACCACGCGCGCCACAACCCGGGCGGGATGTTCGACGTGCGGATCATGCGCGATGTCGCGGTCGTGACCGGCGCCGGCGTCGGCGGCGGCTCGCTCGTCTACGCCAACGTCCAGCTGCGCGCGCCCGACGCGATCTTCGACGACCCCGCCTGGCCGGCCGCGATCGACGCCGCCGAGCTCGATCGCTACTACACCCGCTGCGAGGCGGCGCTGGACCCGCAGACGACGCCGCGCACGCCCGCGCCGCTGCGCAAGGTCGCCGCCTTCGAGCAGATGGCGCGGAGCGCCGGGTACACGCCGTCGGAGCTGCCGATCGCCGTCCACTTCGGCGAGGATCGCCTGCACCCGTTCAGCGGCGTCCCGCAGCAGGGCTGCGACAACCTCGGCCGCTGCGACGTCGGCTGCCCGCGGATGTCGAAGAACACGATCGACATCACGTACGTCGCCCGCGCCGAGCAGCACGGCGCCGAGGTCTTCCCGCTGCACGAGGTCGACGACCTCCACCCGCCCGACCGCGCCGGCGGCGACTGGCGCGTCCACTTCCGCGACCTGCAGTACAAGACCGCGGGCGATGTCCGCGCGCCGGTGCTCGTCATGGCCGCGGGCACGCTCGGCACGACCCGCCTGCTGCTGCACAACCGCAGGCGCCTGCGCAAGCTCTCGCCGGCGCTCGGCACGCGCTACTCGGGCAACGGCGACGCGCTCGCGCTCGCGCTGGACCCGCAGGCCGACGGCGTCAAGGGCGCGCAGACCGAGCTCGGCCCGGTCATGACGACCCGCATCGACGCGCACCCCGCCGGTGGCGGCTTCATGATCGCCGACGGCGGCCTGCCCAAGAGCTTCGACGACGTGCTCGAGGTGCTGCGCGGCGTGCGGCTGCTGACCGGCCTCGGCCGCCTGCGCGTCGCGGCGAAGAACCTCGCCACGAAGGTCGGCATCTCCGATCATCCGCTCGCACCGGGCGACATGCGCGTGCGCGACCGCCCGCCGATCGGCGACTCGCTCATCTTCCTGTGCATCGGCCGCGACGCCGCCGACGGGCGCATGCGCCTCACGCCGCTGTTCCGGCGCTTTGACATCCGCTTTGACATGAAGCACAGCCAGGCCCTCTTTGACCGGATGCGCGAGACGGTCGGCGAGCTCTGCGCGGCGGCCGGGGCGCAGAGCTTCTTCGCGCTTGACGCCGGCCCGCTGGGCAAGTACGTCAGCGTCCACCCGCTCGGCGGCTGCCCGATGTCCGACGACGCGGCCACCGGCGTCGTCGACGACGCCGGCCGGGCGTACGGCTACGACGGGCTCTACGTGCTCGACGGCTCGATCGTGCCGACCGCGATCGGCGTCAACCCGTCCAAGACGATCGCCGCGCTGGCCGAGCGCGGGGTCGAGCAGCTGCTCGCCGACCGCACGCCCGCGCCGCGATGACCACGCCGCCGTTTGCGGTCCGCAAGACCTGGCGCAACCACCTCGGCAACCAGCAGATCGACCCGCTGCGCATCTACGAGCCGCGCACGATCGCCGAGGTGCAGGCGATCGTCCGCAGCGCGCGCGAGGCCGGCGTCCCCGTGCGCGCCGTCGGCTCGGGTCACTCGTGGTCTGACGTCGCGCTGACCGAGGGCTTCCTGCTCAAGCCGACCGGGATGACCCGCGTGCCCGCGCCCGAGCCCGACTTCTTCCGGGGCGGGTGGGGGCCGGATTCTCAGCGCAAGCTCGTGCGCGCCGAGGCCGGCACCCGGGTCAAGGAGCTCAACGACTGGCTCGACGCCCACGGCCTGGCCCTGACGAACATGGGCGGCTATGACCACCAGACGATCGCCGGCGTCACCTCCACGTCGACGCACGGCTCGGGGACCGCCTTCGGGCCGATGAACGACCAGCTGCGCTCGCTGGACATCGTGGTGGGCGACGGCAGCGTCCAGCGCATCGAGCCGAGCGACGGCCCGACCGACCGCGCCGCCTACGAGGCCCACCACGGCGCCGAGCGCACCCTGATCCAGGACGACCACGTCTGGAACGCCGTCAGCGTCGGCATGGGCTGCATGGGTGTCATCTGCACGGCGCTGATCGAGGTCCGCGAGCGCTTCTTCATGCGCGAGGTGCGCACGCTGCACCCCTGGGCGGAGATCAAGCTCCTCCTGCGGGAGGGCACGGTGTTCGCCGAGCACGAGCACTGGGAGCTTGCCTTCAGCCCGTACGACGACGGCTACCCGTACCCGTTCCTCATCACGATGCGCGACAGCACGCCCGACCCGCGCCACCGCCCCTGGGACAAGCGCATGCGCAACTGGCTCGTCGAGGCCGCGGCGCGGTTTCCCTTCACCCCGCAGCTGCTCAACCTGCTGCTCGACATCGCCCCGGGCCTCGCCCCCAAGCTCCTGCTCGGCTCGGTCAAGTCGCTCGTCAAGGACGAGTACGACAACGTCAGCCACAAGGTCTTCAACATCGGCACGCTGAACATCCTGCCGGCCTACTCGTGCGAGATCGGCGTGCCGATGGACGGCCGCCACATCGAGGCCATCGAGACGATCTTCCGCGTCGCCCGCGAGCGGCGCGAGCTCGGCAAGGTCTACCAGAGCTCGCCGATCGCGCTGCGCTTCGTGAAGGCCTCGCCCGCCTACCTGTCGATGATGAACGGGCGCGACACGATGATGATCGAGCTCATCGGACTGAACGGCAACGACGGCGGGATCGAGCTGCTGAAGGCCTACGAGGAGGCGCTCTACGCGCTTGGCGGCCGGCCGCACTGGGGCCACATCAACACGCTCAGCGGCAGCCACGGCTTTGTCGAGTCGATGTACCCGCGCTACGCCGACTGGCTCGACGTGCGCACCCGGCTGGACCCCGACGGCGTCTTCGACAGCCCGTTCACCAAGCGCATGGGCCTGTCGGCGGAGCACTTCGCCGCGTAGCGGTCCAATCCCCACTGTGGTAGTAGTAGTTTGGGCGCCCTAAGTAGGGTGCCCAAACTCACCGTGACGCCCGCGTTCGCTCAGGTCCCTAGGAGGTCCGCTCGTGCTGCCCACATTCGTCATCGGCCTTCGCGAAGGCATCGAAGCCGCCCTCATCGTCGGCATCATCGCCGCGTTCCTGCGCCAGGACGAGCGCGGCCGGCAAGCGATGCGGCAGGTGTGGATCGGCGTCGCGCTGGCGATCGTGATCTGCGTCGGGGTCGGCGTCGCGCTGGAGCTGGTCAACCGGGAGCTCCCGCATCGCGAGCAGGAGGGGCTGGAGACCATCATCGCGCTGCTCGCCATCGGCGCGGTCACGTTCATGATCCTCTGGATGCGCAAGCACGCGCGCACGATCGCCAAGGAGCTGCGCGCGAGCGCGACGAGCGCGCTGGCCGTCGGCTCGACGCTGGCGCTCGTCGGCATGGCGTTCTTCGCTGTCATCCGGGAAGGCCTGGAGACCGTCGTCTTCCTGCTCGCCGCCTTCCAGAGCTCGACGAACCCGACGACCGCCGGCTTCGGCGCCCTGCTCGGCATCGTCGTGGCCGTCGCGATCGGCGTCGCGATCTACCGCGGCAGCGTGAAGCTCAACCTGACGCGCTTCTTCCGCGCCACCGGGGTCGTGCTCGTCTTCGTCGCGGCCGGCCTCGTCGCCAGCGCGCTGCACACCGGCCACGAGGCCGGCTGGGTCAACATCGGCCAGGAGCAGGCGATCGACCTCAGCTGGCTCGTCGTGCCGGGCACCTGGACCTCGTCGCTGCTGACCGGCATGCTCGGCTTGCAGCCGCGTCCCACGACGATCGAGGTGACGGGCTACCTCGCGTACGCTGTTGCGATGCTCCTGTTCCTCCTGTGGCCGCAGCGCCGGCGGCGTGGCGCGAGCGCGCCCGCCAAGGGCGTCACCGCGTCGGCCTGAGCAGCGCCGCCGTGGGGGTCCCGGAACGCGAAGCGCTGGGTCGTCGGCGTGCGCGTTTCGGGTGCTGAAGCCCCGGAAGGCGCAGTGAAGAACGTCAGTGCGTGTCGCCGCCGGAGCTGAGCTTCAGGGCGTGGGGCAGCATCGGCTCGAGCACGCCGAGGCACTGGCTGACGGCCTTCGGGTTGCCGGGCAGGTTGATGACCAGCGTGCGCCCGCGCGTGCCGGCGACCCCGCGTGACAGCCAGGCCAGGTGCTGAAGCTGCGCGGTCTGCGAGCGCATCGCCTCGGCGATCCCCGGCGCCTCGCGGTCGATCACCGAGCGCGTCGCCTCGGGCGTGACGTCGCGCGGCGCAAGCCCGGTGCCGCCGGACGTGAGCACGAGGTTGGCGGCCTCGCAGAGCTCGACGATCGCGGCGGCGATCTGCTCCTCCTCGTCGGGCACCAGGCGCGCGGCCACGACCTCGACGCCGATCTGGGTCAGCAGCTCGGTCATCAGCGCGGTCGTCGTGTCCTCGCGCGTGCCGGCCGAGCGGGTGTCGGAGATCGTCAGGATCGCGGCGGTTAGCATGGGCCGGATGGACGTTACCGTGAGACTCTTCGCCAGCCTGCGCGAGCGCGCGGGGACCGGCACGCTGGCGCTCGAGCTGGGCGACGGGGCGACCGTCGCCGACGCGATCGCCGCGCTGCGCAGCGGCGCGCTGGCCGGCCTGCCCGACAATGCCCCCTTCGTCGCCGCCGTCGCGCGCGAGTACGTCACGACCGATCACGAGCTCACGCAGGGCGACGAGCTCGCTCTGGTTCCGCCGGTCAGCGGCGGCTCGGGCGAGATCCGCCATGTCGAGGTCACCGGCGAGCCGGTCGACGCCGAGGCGATGCGCCGCCTCGTCGCCGACCCGTCGACGGGCGCGACGTGCGTCTTCTGCGGCACGACGCGTGAGGTGCCGGCCCTGGAGTACGAGGCCTACGTCGAGATGGCGGAGGAGAAGATCCGCCAGCTCGCCGAGGTCGTCGTCGCCGAGCACGGGCTCGCCGCCGTCGCGGTCCAGCACCGCACGGGCACGGTCGAGCTGATGGAGCCGAGCGTCGTCATCGCCGTCTCGGCCGGCCACCGCGCGGAGGCGTTCGCCGGCGCTCGGGCGCTGCTGGACGCGGTGAAGTCCCAGGCGCCGATCTGGAAGCAGGAGCATCCCGAGGACGGCCCGCCGGAATGGGTCGCCGGCACGCTGCCGACGGTCTGACTCAGGCTCAGCCCAGCGCGGCGGCCACGCGCAGGTAGTGGCCCCAGTAGCCCTGCTGGTCCCCATAGGTACCGCGCGCCTCGCACAACCTATGTAATGCTTAGGCGCATGTCCGCCAGCCGTCAGGCCACCCGCCGGCTTGCCGTGACGTTGCTCGCCATCCTCGCGCTCGCCGGCTGCGGCTCGGACGGCGGCGGCTCCAGCGGCGGCGGCGACGTCCTCGTCTCCGCCGCCACCTCGCTCAAGACCGCCTTCACGAACTACGGTGAGCAGTTCGGCGACGCCGACGCGCAGTTCTCCTTCGCGGGCTCCGACGAGCTCGCCGCGCAGGTCCGCTCCGGCGCCAAGCCCGACATCTTCGCCTCGGCGAACACGAAGCTGCCCGACGCGCTGTACGCCGACGGGCTCGTCGAGAAGCCGACGGTGTTCGCCGCCAACCGCCTCGTCCTGGCGGTAGCGGCCGGCACCACGAAGGTGCGCTCGCTCCACGACCTCGGCGCCAAGGGCGTGACGATCGCGATCGGCTCGCCGGCGGTGCCGATCGGGTCCTACACGCGCAAGGTGCTCGGCCGACTCGACGCGGTGCAGCGCAAGGCGATCCTCGCCAACGTGCGCACCAACGAGCCCGACGTCGGCGGCATCTCGGCCAAGCTCACCCAGAAGGCCGTCGACGCGGGCTTTCTCTACGTCACCGACGTCACCGCCACGAACGGGCGCCTGAAGGCGATCGAGCTGCCCGGCAGGCTGCAGCCCGCGGTCGCCTACGGCGTGGCGATCGTCACGGGGGCCCGCCACCGCAAGGCCGCGCGGGCGTTCATCGCGGGCCTGCTCGACGGCACGGGCCCACAGGCCCTGGCGGACGCGGGATTTCAGCCGGCGACCGCCGCCGTGTCGCCATGAGCGGCGCCGGCCTGATCTCGACCGGGCAGTGACGCGCGGGCGCTGGTTCGCGCCGGCGCTCGTCGTCGCGCTGGCGGTCGTGCTGACGTTCCTCACGCTGCCCGTCGTCGCGATCTTCGTCCGCTCCAGTCCGGGCAACCTGATCGCCGCGCTCGACGACCCCGGCGTGCTCGACGCGCTCTGGCTGAGCCTGCGCACGACGCTGCTGGCGCTCGCGATCATCGTCGTCTTCGGCACGCCGGCCGCCTACCTGCTGGCCACGCGCAGCTTCCGCGGGCACGCGCTCGTCGTGACGCTCGTCGAGCTGCCGCTCGTGCTGCCGCCCGCCGTCGCCGGCGTCGGGCTGCTCGCGGCGATCGGGCCGGGCGGGATCGCCGGTGGCCTCGTCGCCGAGACCGGCCTTCGGCTCGCGCTGGAGACGGCGGGCGTCGTCGTCGCGCTGACCTTCGTCGCTGCGCCGTTCTTCATCCGCGGCGCGCAGACCGCGTTCGCGGCCGTCGACCGCTCCTGGCTGGAGGCATCGCGCACGCTCGGCGCGAGCGAGGCGCGCACGTTCCTGCGCGTCGCGGTCCCGGCCGCGGCGCCGGGCATGCTCGCCGGCCTGGCGCTCGCCTGGGGCCGCGCCGTCGGCGAGTTCGGCGCCACGCTCATCTTCGCCGGCTCCTTCCGCGGGCGCACGCAGACCGCGCCGCTGGCGATCTACGAGCGCCTCGGCACGGACTTCGACGCCGCGCTCGCGCTGTCGGCGGTGCTCGTCATCGTCTCCGGGACCCTGCTGCTGTCGGCGAGGCTGCTCGGTGGGCAGGGGGTGGCGGCGCGTGCTGCGCGTTGAGGCTCGCACGACGCTCGGCGGCTTGGAGCTCGATGCCGTGCTCGAGGCGCCGTCCGGCACCTGCCTGGCGCTGGCCGGCCCGTCGGGCGCCGGCAAGAGCACGCTGCTGCGGATCGCCGCCGGGCTGCTGCGCCCCGCCCGCGGCAGCGTCACCTGCGGCGACGAGGTCTGGCTCGACACGGCGAGTGGGCGCGAGCTCCCGCCCGAGCTGCGCCGCTGCGGCTACGTGTTTCAGGACTACGCGCTGTTCGGCCACATGAGCGCCTGGCAGAACGTCGCCTACGGGCTGCGCGGGATGGCGCGCGCCGAGCGTCGCCGCCGTGCGCTGGAACTGCTCGAGCGCTTCGG
>JBBSQG010000044.1:0-12209 GCA_038258125.1 Solirubrobacterales bacterium | reverse complement strand
TCGCGTCCGATGTGGGCGTCCCGGCCGAGCGCTGGCAGGGCAACTGGATCCCGCACCAGCTGCGCCCCGCCGTCGAGGATGGGATCTTCTTCGTCGGCGACTCCGCCGGGCACTGCCTGCCGACGACTGCCGAGGGCATCCGGCCGGCGTTCTACTTCGGCATCGCGTTGGGCCGCGAGCTCGCCGACGTCGTCGAGGGCCGCCAGACGCGCGAGCAGGCGCTGACCCGCTACGGCGCGTTCTCGCACGACCACATCTGGCAGTACCGCTGGCTGCTGCGCGTGCAGAACTGGATCGGGCGGATCACGCCGACGCGGTTGCTCGTGCCCGCGATCCGCGCGATCAGCCCGCCGGGGCTCGTGCGCTGGGCGTTCGGCAGCTATCGCGACATCTGCCCGCCAGAGTTCGTCGCGGGCGCTGCTGCTGCGGCGGCGGGCTCGGCCGAGCCCGAGCGCGAACCCGTCGCCATCTGACGCGCGGGGCACGGTCACTGGGCGCTCGCCGTTGGCCCCGTCGCAGCGGCCGTCGCGGGCCGTCGCGGGGCTTTGCCGGACGGGCCACTAGATGACACGGCGACTTCACGTGGCCAGGACACGGTTGGCCAGTGGTGCTCTGGGAGCTCCAGGGTGAGCGCACAGTGGGGCCGAACGCACAGGAAGCAATCGAGCGAGCGGATGAGCTGCTGTTCAGCGTCGTGTCCTTCGCCGAGATCGGGGGGAAGGCCAGTGTCGGCAAGCTCGTGGTTCCCGCCGACTTCGACGAGCACGTCGTCGGCAGCGGACTGCGGATCCTCGGCCTCACGGCCGACCACGGGTTGCGTGTCGCGGACCTCCCGCTGCATCACCGCGACCCGTTCGACCGGTTGCTCATCTCGCAGGCTTGCTGTGAGGGCTTGACGCTGCTGACCGCCGATGCGCGGATCGCCGCGTATGACGTCTCGCTCGTCGACGCGACGCGCTAAGCGTCTAAGGACGTCCGCTACTCGCGCACGACGAGGTACGTCCCGAGCGCGAGCAGGACGACGCCCGCGACCCGCTCGACGCTGATCGGCTGGCGGTCCACTCCAAGCAACCCGAAGTGATCGACGACGACCGAGACCGCGAGCTGGGCGGCGATCGTCGCCGCGGTGATGCCGCCAAGCCCGAGCGTGCGCACGGTCACCAGCACCGTCGTGATGTACGCCGCGCCGAGCACGCCGCCGATCAGGTAGACGACGGAGACGTGGCGCACGCCGGCGATCGCGCCCAGCCCGCCGGTGGCCAGCGCAGCGATCAGCGCGAGTGCCGCGGTGCCGATCGCGAAGGACAGGAACGCCGCCTGCCAGGTCCCGATCGAGCGGCCCAGGTGCGAGTTGATCGGCGCCTGCAGCGCGACGAGTCCGCCCGTCAGCGCGGTCAGCATGACCGCGGCGCCGCGGTCCATCTACTTCGCCTCCATCCACGTCGGCCCGACCCCGATGTCGACCACCAACGGCGGGTCGTGCTCCCAGAAGCCGCACATCTCGCGGCGGATGACCTCGCGCGCGGACTCGACCTCGTCGGGCGGGCCCTCGAACAGCAGCTCGTCGTGGACGGTGAGGATCGGCCGCACCTTCGAGTCGCGCAGCGCCGCGTCGACCCGCACCAGCGCGAGCTTCATGACGTCCGCCGCCGTGCCCTGGATGACCGTGTTGACTGCCAGCCGCTCGCCGAGCGTGCGGACCTGCCAGTTGCGCGCCTTCAGCTCGGGGATCTGCCGCCGCCGCCCCCACAGGGTCAGCACATGGCCGTTCTCGGTGGCGCTGGCGATCGTTGCCTCGATGAACGCCCGCACGGCCGGGAAGCGCTCGAGGTAGGCGTCGATGATCGCCTTGGCCTCCTCGCGCGGGATCCCGAGCCGGTCGGCGAGACCGAAGTCGCTCAGCCCGTAGACGATCCCGTAGTTGACCATCTTCGCCTTCGAGCGTTGGCCAAGGTCGAGCTGCTCAGGTGGGGTCTTGAAGATCGCGGCCGCGGTCGCGGTGTGGACGTCCTCGCCGCGGACGAAGATCTCCTTGAGCACCGGCTCGTCGGCGATGTGGGCGAGCACGCGCAGCTCGACCTGCTCGTAGTCGGCGCTCATCAGGACGTTGCCCGGCGCGGCGTCGAAGCAGCCGCGGATCTCGCGCCCGAGCGCGGTGCGGATCGGGACGTTCTGCATGTTGGGATCGGTCGAGGCCAACCGCCCGGTCGTCGCCGCCGCCTGGAGGAACGTCGTGTGGATCCGCGACGCCGAGTCGACGAGCTGCGGCAGGACGCTGAAATACGTCTTGTCGAGCTGGTTGAGCTCGCGCCAGCGCTCGATCAGCGGGATGATCGCGTGCTCGTCGCGGATCGCCTGCAGGACCCGCGCGTCGGTCGAGAAGCCGGTCTTGCCGCGCCGCTTCTTCGACAGCCCGAGCTTGACGAACAGGATCTCGCCGAGCTGCTGCGGTGAGCCGATGACGAACTCGGTCTCGGCGAGCTCCCAGATCGCGAGCTCGAGCGTGCGGATCTCCTCGCGCACGCGGGCGGTGATCTCGCGCAGCCGGTCGGTGTTCAGGCGGACGCCCTCAAGCTCCATCCGGCGCAGGACCGCGACGAGCGGCAGCTCGATCTCCTCCATGACCGTCGTCAGCCCGCGCTGGACGATCTGCTCGCGCTGCCAGGCCGACAGCTCGCCGACGAGCAGCGCCTCGGCGGCGACCGCGTCCTCGACGCCGGGCGCGCCGAGGCCGCGCTCCTCCAGCAGCTCGCGCAGCGGGTAGCCGCGGCGCGCCGGCTCGAGCAGGTAAGCGCCGAGCAGCGCGTCGTGGACGAGGTGCGGCGCGACGACGCCGAACGCCTTGGCGTCGTAGGCGACCACCGGCCGGTCGCCGGCGGCGGCGACGAGCTGTGCGGGGTCGTCGATCGCGCCGGTCAGCACCTCACCGCGGCAGGCGACCGCGAAGCGCCACGTGCTGTCGAGCGCGAGCAGCTCGCCCTCGGGGATCTCCGGCGGGTGAGCCGCCAGCACGAGCTCTGCCGCAGGATCGGCGCCAAACGTCGCCACGTCGGCGAGCCTGCCCTCGCGCACGCGCGCGCTGATCTCGGTGGCGGCCTCGGGCGAGGGCGCGGCCTCCTCGGCGCCGAGGCACTCCTCCAGCCGGCGCAGCGGATCGCGCAGCTCGAACTCGCGGAAGACCTCGCGCAACTTGGAGCGGTCGGGCGTCTGGGCGGCGGCCTGGGCGACGTCGAGGTCGACGTCGAGGTCGCGGCGCATCGTCGCCAGGACCTTCGACATGCGCGCGTTGTCGGCGTGGTTGGTGAGGTTCTCCTTGCGCTTGGCGCCCGTGATCTCGTCGATCGAGCCGAGCACGCCCTCGAGGTCGCCGAACTTCTGCAGCAGCTGCGCCGCCGTCTTGTCGCCGATACCGGGGACGCCGGGGATGTTGTCGCTCGTGTCGCCCTTCAGGCCGTAGAAGTCGGGGATCAGGTCGGGGGCGATGCCGTAGCGCTCTACCACCGCCGCGTGGTCGTACAGCTTGGTCTCGGTGATCCCGCGCGAGGTCGCCATGACGCTGACGAGGCCCTCGGGGTCGATCAGCTGGAAGGCGTCGCGATCGCCGGTCACGATGACGGTCGGGATCGCCTGCTCGCGGGCGCGCTCGGCGAGCGTCGCGATCACGTCGTCGGCCTCGAAGCCCGCCAGCCGCGTGTTCTTGTAGCCGAACGCCTCGACGAGCGGCTCGAAGTGCGGCCACTGCTCCTTGAGCAGGTCCGGGCGCGTGGTGCGGCCGGCCTTGTACTCGGTGTAGACCTCCTTGCGGCCGCTGGAACCCGCGTCCCAGACGACGATCGTCGGCTTCGTGCCGTGCTCGGTGAGGATCTTCACGAGCATCGAGGCGAAGCCGAAGATCGCGTTCGTCGGAAAGCCGGTCGAGGTCGCGATCGACTCGGGCAGCGCGAAGAACGCCCGGTAGACGAGCGAGTTGCCGTCGATCAGGTACAGCTCCTCCGGGCGGGCGGCCATCGCGAGGCCACTTTACGCACACCGTCCGCGCCGTCATCCGCAGGCGTTTGATTGCGCAGTGGAGGAGACCGGCGAGCACAAGGACGCGCATCGATGAGCCTGATCTACACCTGCGATCTGTGCGGCGAGCCGATCGCCCGCGACGTTCCCTACGGGCTCGCGCCGCCCACCCCGTAGCCCCGTCGCGGGAGCACGCAACGATCCGGCGCACGGCCGGGTCCGTATGCTCGGTCGATGAAGGTCACGGTCAGCGGAGCGACGGGCCGCATCGGCCGCCATGTCGTGGCCGCCCTGAAGGCCCGCGGCGACGAGGTCACCGCGCTCTCGCGCGACCCCGACAAGGCCGGCGAGATGCTCGGCGTCGAGGCCCACGCCTGGGACCTGAAGAACGACGCCGTGCCCAGGCCGGCGCTCGCGGGCTGCGACGCGGTCGTGCATCTCGCGGGAGAGGACGTCGGCCAGCGCTGGAGCAAGCAGGTCAAGGCCGAGATCATCGACAGCCGCGAGAAGGGCACGCGCAACATGGTCCACAGCATCTTCGACACCAAGCCGCGCCCGCGGACGCTTGTCTGCGCGTCGGCGTCCGGCTACTACGGCGGCGAGCGCGGCGACGAGATCATCGACGAGCTGGCGGCGCCCGGCGCCGACTGGCTGGCCGATGTGTGCGCCCGCTGGGAGCGTCAGATCGAGACGGCGAAGATCGGCATCCGTACCGTCATCGTGCGCACCGGGCTCGTGCTGGACGCCGACGGCGGCGCGCTGGCGAAGATGCTGCCGCCATTCAAGGCGGGCCTCGGGGGGCCGATCGGCAGCGGCAAGCAGTACATGCCGTGGATCCACCTCGACGACCTCGTCGGGATGTACCTCGCGGCGCTCGACAACGACCAGTTCGCTGGACCGATCAACGCCTCAGCGCCCGAGCCGGTGACGAACAAGCAGTTCGCCAAGGCGCTCGGCCGCGCGATCAACCGGCCCGCCGTCGCGCCGGTGCCCGGCTTCACGATCAAGGTCATGTACGGCGAGATGGCCCAGATCGTGCTGGGCGGCGTGCGGATGGTGCCCGGCCGTGTGGCCGAGCTCGGCTACGAGTTCAAGCACCCCGATCTCGACGCGGCGCTGCGCGACACGCTGGACTGACGCGCCGCCTCACTCCTTTGGACTCTTAGGGCGCGGGACGTCAGCGCCCTTGGCCCGCTTGCGTCGTCCCCAATCCGATGTCGGCTTGGACGGGACGACGAGCCAGATCAGCACGCCGACGAAGGTCAGCAGCAGCCCGGAGGCCAGCCCGATGCGCTCCCCGTAGCCCTTCTTGTTGGACAGATAGCTCGCCACGATGGCCGACAGCAGCCAGCTGTAGAGCAGCCACAGGGCGTTGGCACCGATGAGCGCGATGATCGTCATCCGCCGAGATAGGCCTTCTGCACATCGGGGTTCGTGCGCAGCGCGCTCGACGCGTCGCTGATCGCGACGGCGCCGGTCTCGAGCACGTAGCCGCGCTGGGAGACGCCCAGCGCGTAGTTGGCGTTCTGCTCGACGAGCAGGATCGTCGTGCCCTGTCGGTTGATCTCGGCGATCGTCTCGTAGATCCGCTCGACGAGGATCGGCGCGATGCCCATCGACGGCTCGTCGAGCAGCAGCAGCTGCGGCCGCGCCATCAGCGCGCGACCGATCGCGAGCATCTGCTGCTCGCCGCCGGACATCGTGCCGGCCTTCTGGCGCTCGCGCTCCTGCAGGCGCGGAAAGAGGTCGTAGACGCGGGTGATGTCCTCCGCGATGTCCTTGTCGCGACGCAGGTAGGCGCCCATGTCAAGGTTCTCGCGCACCGTCATGCGGGGAAAGCAGCGCCTGCCCTCGGGCGACTGGGAGATGCCGAGCTTGACGATCTCGGCGGGCGGCGTGCGCGTGATGTTCTCGCCCTTGAAGATGATCTCGCCCGTCCGCGGCGGCGTCAGGCCCGAGACCGAGCGCAGCGTCGTGGACTTCCCGGCCCCGTTGGAGCCGATCAGCGTGACGCACTCGCCCTCCTCGACGGTGATCGAGACGCCCTTGAGCGCCTGGATGTTGCCGTAGTACGTGCGGATCTCGTCGATCTCGAGCATCGCCATCAGCCGACACCGTCCTCCTGGCGCTGGCGCTCGGCCTCGGCCTTGCCGAGGTACGCCTCGACCACGAGCGGGTCGGTGCGCACGCTCGTCGCGTCTCCCTCGGCGATCTTCTCGCCGTGGTCGAGCACCGTGACGTACTCCGAGACGCCCATGACGACCTTCATGTCGTGCTCGATGAGCAGGATCGAGAGGCCGAGGTCGTCGCGCAGGCGCTCCATGAAGCTCGTCAGGTCATCGGACTCCTGCGGGTTCATCCCCGCCGTCGGCTCGTCGAGCAGCAGGAGCTTGGGATCGGAGGCGAGCGCGCGCGCGATCTCCACGCGGCGCTGGTCGCCGTAGGCGAGGTTCGTCGCCAGCTGATCGTGCAGGGCGGGGTGCAGCCCGACGTACTCCAGCGACTCGGCGGCCTTCTCGCGCACGCGCCGCTCCTCCCGGCCGACCCGGGGCGGGCGCAGGATCGAGCCGAGCAGGCCCGCCTTCATCCGCGCGTGCTGGCCGACCATGACGTTCTCCAGCGCGGACATCGTCCCGAACAGGCGGATGTTCTGGAACGTGCGGGCCACGCCGAGCGCCATGATGCGGTCCGGCCGGCCGGCGGTGATGTCCCGGCCGTCGAACGTGACCTGGCCGAGCGTCGGCTTGTACAGACCGGTGAGGATGTTGAAGAACGTCGTCTTGCCGGCGCCGTTGGGCCCGATCAGCGACACGATCGCCTTGCGCGGGATCGAGAACGAGACGTCGTTGACCGCCGTCAGGCCGCCGAACTGCTTCGTGACGCCGCTGGCGTCGAGGATCGGGCCGCTGTCGCTCATGGCACGACCGCCTTGTGGACCGGATTGTCGTCATCGCCGGTGAGGTCCTCCAGGCCCTCCGAGAGCTCCATCTTGCGGCGCTTCTCCGGGATCAGGCCCTCGGGTCTGAGCACCATCATGATCACGAGCAGGAATCCAAAGATCCCGAACGACAGCTCGGTGAGGTCGAAGTCCAGGCCGATCTTGTTCGGCAGCGGATTGAGCACGTCCGGGATCAGCCGGTTGATGATGAACGACAGCGAGATAGCGCCCACGACGACGCCCCAGATCGAGCCCAGACCGCCGAGGATCACCATCGCGAGGATGAAGATCGAGAACGAGAACTCGAACTGGTCGGCGTTGACGGTGTTCAGGTAGGAGCCCAGGAAGGCGCCCGAGACCCCGCCGAACGCGGCCCCGGTCCCGTAGGCCAGCAGCTTGGTCTTGACCGCCGGGACGCCCATGCTGATCGCCGCGACCTCGTCCTCGCGCAGCGCGATCCAGGCCCGCCCGAGGCGCGAGTCGCGCAGGCGGAAGTTCACGAACAGGGCGATCAGGACCATCGCGAACGCCACCCAGTACCACGGTCTGAGGTTCAGCGACGTGAATGGATCGAGCAGCGGCAGGTCGATCTTGTCGACCGGCGTGATGCCCTGGCGGCCGTTGGTCAGCTTCGTGCCCAGGAAGGCGATCTCGTCGCCGTTGATCGCGATCCGCCCGACGATCTCGCCGAAGGCGAGCGTGACGATCGCGATGTAGTCGCCGCGCAGGCGCAGCGTCGGCAGCCCGATGAGCATCCCTGCGCACGTCGTCGCGACGATCGCCAGCACGACGATGATGAGGAAGTTCAGGTGGATGCCCGGCAGTTGGGCGGCGTTCTCGCTGACCAGGATGTGGATGCCGTTGCCGCCGTTGACGTCGATGTGAAACAGAGAGCCGAAGTAGCCCATCGTGTAGGCGCCGATGGCGAAGAACGCGACGAAGCCCAGGTCGAGCAGCCCCGCGAAGCCGACGATGATGTTCAGCCCGAGCGCCATCACGACGTAGGCCAGCGCCAGCGTCGCATCGTCGATGAAGCCACCCCCGCTGGCGACGAACAGAGGCAGCATGCCGCCGGCCAGGATCGCGGCCATGGCCAGCGCCCGGCGCGCGGTGCGCGGCACCTCCGGGATGCGGGCACGGGCGGCGCGAAGGTCACCGGCGTTCATCTCATCCGGCCTCCCGCGTTTCCTCTCCGAGCAGGCCGGACGGCTTGAACACCATGATCAGCACGAGGTACGCGAACACGATCGCCGGCGTCCACTGCGTCCCGATGCGGTTGTCGGAGATCTGCTGGATGCCGCCGATGATGAGGCCGCCGAGCACCGCGCCGCGGATGTTGCCGATCCCGCCCATGACCGCGGCCGTGAACGCGATCAGGCCCGCCGTGAAGCCCTGGAAGAACCAGATCGTCGTCTGATACAGAGCGTAGATCAGGCCGCCCGCCCCCGCGAGCATGCCTCCGATGAGAAACGTCGCGGAGATCGTCGTGTCGACGTTGATGCCCATCAGCCGTGCGGCGTCCGGATCCTGCGCGGTGGCGCGCATCGCCTTGCCCAGGCGGCTGCGGGTGATGAACATCGTCATCGCCAGCACGAGCGGGATCGTGACGAGGATCGCCAGCGCATCGCCGTTGGTGATGAAGACCCCGCCCACGGACACGAGCAGATGCTGGGAGTGGATGAGATCGGGGATGCCCTGCGGGGAGCCGCCGCGCCACAGCAGGCCGACGTTCTGCAGGATGAAGGAGAAGCCGACGGCGGTGATCAGCGGGGCCAGCTTGGGCGCGCCGCGCAGCGGCCGGTAGGCGACGCGTTCGATCATGACGTTGAGCACGCCGCAGGCGAGCATCGAGACGATCAGCGTCAGCACAAGGCCAGCGACGAGCCCCGGGATCCCGGCCGTCGCGGTCAGCCCGACCGTGCCGAAGAACGAGGCCGCGACGAACGAGCCGAGCATGAAGACGTCGCCATGGGCGAAGTTGATGAGCTCGACGATGCCGTAGACGAGCGTGTAGCCGATCGCGACGAGCGCCCAGATCGCGCCATTGGAGAGCCCGTCGAGCAGGTTGTTGGCCAGGCGGGAGAGGTCGCCCTCCGTCCGCAGATCGTGAATCCCGAACGCCACGGGCATGATCAGCAAGACGACGATCAGCCCGTACGTCTTCAGGAAGTTGCGAACCGCGCGCAGTGGCGCGGGGCTGGCAGCAGGGAGGCTGGCGGTGGCCATTCGTGTCCGGTGTCTGCGGTTCCGTCCTCAGCGACCGGGCGGGGCCGCATGGCCCCGCCCGGCGCACCGTGGTTCCGTGCCTAGGTCGCTGCCTTGACCGTCTTGTCGAACTTCAGCTCGCCCTTGTCGATCGTGTAGATGCCGTAGTCGGTCAGCGTCGTGTCACCGCTCGCGTCGATCGAGTACGTGCCGAGCACGCTCGAGCGATCCTTCGTCGCGAACAACGCCTTGACGATGTCCTCCTTCTTGCCCGTGCCGGAGCGCTCGATCGCGTCCAGCGCGAGGCGCATGGCCTCGTAGCCGTAGATCGCGTACGGCGACGGGTTGGCCTGGTTGTACTCCTTCTCGAAATCGGCGAAGAACGTCTTTCCCTCGGGCGGGTAGCTGCCGGGATCGAGCGTCGCGACCGAGATCTTGACCTTCTGGGCGACCTTCGCCGGCAGACCGCCCTTGGCGGAATCCGTGAACTCCGCGTCGGTCACGCCGTCGGGACCGTAGAGCTTGGCGCCGGGCAACGCGGCGGAGAAGTCCTTGAAGATCTGGACGCCCCCGTTGGCCGTGATGCCGCTGAACACGAAGCAGTCGGCGCCCTGCCCCTTGGCCTTGGACGCCAGCGCACGGAAGTTCGGCGCCTTCGGATCGATGCCCTCGTTGAAGATGACGTCGAGCGACTGGGCCTTGGCGGCCTTGTCGACGTTCGTCGCGAGGCCCGCTCCGTAGACCTCCTTGTCGTTGGCCATCGCGACCTTCGTGCAGCCGTCCTCCTTCATGACGGTGGCCAGGGCCGCGCCCTGGATCGTGTCCTTCGGGACGATGCGCACGTAGTTGCGGTAGCCCGACGGGTAGTACTTGCCGGGCTCGCCCTTATCGGCCCCGGGCTCGTCGGAGGTCAGGCCCACCGCCGTGTTGGCTGGTGAGATCTGCGGCACCTTGCCGTCGCTGAGCAGCGGGATGGAGACCGCGCTGGCGCCCGAGTTGAACTCACCGATGTAGACCGCGGACTTCGAGTCCTGCGCGGCCTTGCGGGCGTTCTGGGAGACCGCCTCGGGCGTCCACTTGCCGGCCTGCGCGGTGGAGTCGTCAAGCGACGTGTACTTGATCGTGAAGTCGCCGGCCTTGCCGCCCGCCTGCTTGAGCGCGAGCTTGATGCCGTTCGTCATGGCGAGCGTCTGGGTGCGCGAGCCGCCCTGCAGGGGAAGGCTGGAGTAGACGTTCAGCGTCCCACCGGCGGCGCCGCCGGTCGTGGACGCCGACCCCGAATCATTGTTGGAATCGCCACAGGCAGCAACGCCCACGGCAGACAGCGCCGCTGCGACGCCGCAGATCACCAGGCGGTTGGGTTTCAAGTCGTCCTCCTCCTCGGACTGAACACGGAAGCGGGCCGATCGTACACGTGTCAACGCCCGGTTTGTGGGCAATGACCGCAGTCGTGCAGGCGCCGGATCTCGTAACGGGAGTGACAAGCGGTCCGCGGGCGGACCGGCGGGCCCCGCTAGCGGCGGACCTCGAGCAGCCGCTCGAGCACAAATCGCGAGCCCTTGATCCGGTTTCCGGCGTAACGTGACAGGCTCGTGTCGCCCCGGGCATCGATCGAATAGCGGCCGAGCACCGACTCGCGGGCGCGGATGCCGAAGAACGCCTTTGTCACCGCTTCGCGGTCGTTGCCCTTCTCCCCCGCGGCGCCGATCGCGTAGAGGATCGCCTTGGCGGCCTCGTAGGCCTGCAGCGCCTCGGGCGCCGGTGCATGGCCGAACGTCGCGCGGAATCGATCGCGGAACGTGCGCGCGGCGGGCGGCAGCAGGCGCGTGGGCAGCGCCGGCGTCGTCACGTGCATGCGCCGCTGGACGGCGGCCGGGAGCTCCTCCGCGAAGGCCGTGTCGGCGACCGCAGCCGGTCCGAAGAGCAGCATCCGCGGGGCCGCCGCCCCGACGGCCGCGAAGATCCGCGCGGCGCCGGTATCGGTCGTGCCCGCGAAGAGGAACGCATCGGCACCCGTCTCGGCGACCTTCCGTGCGGGGCCCGACAGGTCGTCCTTCGACGCGTCGATCCTGCCGCGGTCGATGACCGTGATGCCGTGGCGCGGGGCGGCCTTCTCGATCTCGTCGGCGATGCCGCCGCCATAGATCTCGCGGTCGGCGAGCAGCGCGACGGACTTCGCGCCCGCGGCCTTCATGTAGCCCAGCAGGGCCGACGCCTGGAGGTGATCGGCTGGGACGACGCGGGCGAACGTGCGTTCGCCGGACGGATAGAAGCGCTCGGGCTCGCCCTGGCGGCGGCTGCCCCGCGTGAGCCCGTCGTAGGTGCTTGACGGGCTGACCTGGAGCACATGACCCTCGTTGGTTATCGGTAGCGAGAGCGCCGTCGCGGCCGAGGCACGGTCGCCGATGTAGGCGATCGCGTTGAGGTCGCGGACCGCCTGGCGCGCGTTGTCGAGCACCTGTGCGCCAGTCCAGGTCTGAGCCTCGGGCGTCGCCGAGTCCAGCGAGACGTAGGTGATGGAGAACGGGCCCACCTTGCCGCCGGACTGCTGCATCGCGAGCTTGATCGCAGCGACCATGTCGCGGGCGCGCGCGCCGCCGGGCCCCTGCAGCGGCAGGCTGGAGTACAGCGTCAGCGTGTCGGGTCCGCTCTTGACCGCGCCGCTCTTGTCGTCGCCGCCGCAGCCGGTCAGGCCGGAAGTGAGCGCGAGAACGCCGAGGACACAGGCGCCGACTACCCGGAGCCCGCGGGGCATGCGCCCGCTAGAGGTCGGTTTCGTGACGGCCAGGCAGGTACGGGACGAGAATCCTGGCCGTGGCACCGAGGAGCACGATCACCGTCGTGAGCAGGAAGGCATCCATCGCCTTCCAGCCGATCGCCCAGCCGACGATCCAGACGCAGAGCCCGATGGTGGTGGCGACGACGAGACCCATTCGGCCGCCAGACTAACGGATGAGCGCGGCGGCAAGCTGCGCTACGAGCTCGCCGGTGGCGGCGACCGGATCCTCGGACTCGGCCGCGGCGCGCACGAGCCGCGTGCCGACGATGACGCCGTCGG
>JBBSQG010000043.1:0-12302 GCA_038258125.1 Solirubrobacterales bacterium | reverse complement strand
CGTACGCGTGCAGCGGCGGGTCGAGCAGCACCGCGGCGCGCGCGAGCTCGGGCCGGCGCACGAGCAGCTCAAGCACGACGAGTGCGCCGAAGCCGTCACCGACGAGCAGCGCCGGCTCACCCACGAGGGCGTCGAGCAGCGCGCCGGCGTCCTGGGACTGCTCCTGGACGGTCGTCGCCGCCGAAAGCGCCGGCGCCCCCCGGGCGCCCGGTGCGCGGCGGGCAAAAGCGAACCCCCGCAGGCCCCCGGCGGCGCGCGAATAGAGCACCCCCCCCCACGGCTGGGGAGCAGACGCCCGCCCCCGTCGGGGCATCAGACGCCATCCCGTGCACCACGACGGCGACGGCCGGCACCGCGCCGCGCTCGAGGTAGTGCCAGGCGACCCCGGCTCCCTCCACGGTGGGCATGACGGCGAGCGTAGTGGGTGATCCGCCGAGCAACGCGCCCAGCTACCCTGTCGAGCATGGAAGGTGGATTCGGAGGACTCTTCGGCGACCCCGACGAGCTGGCCAAGAAGATGGCCGAGTTCGCGGAGTCGATGCAGGCCCAGCAGGGCCTCGTCTGGGCCGACAACGCGATCAAGCTCGCGGTCGAGATGACCGTCGCGGCGATCAACCGCGTGAACATCCAGGGGACGGTCGATCAGCAGGCCGAGCAGATCCGCTCGGTCATGGCGATCGTCTTCCCCGACGCGGTCGCGCTCGTGCGCGAGGCGCGGCAGGGCCTGCAGTAGCGGCCCCCTCCTCGCCGACGACGACGGCCGCCGCCGCCTCTTCGGCGGCCCGGGCTGCCTCGCGATCCTCCTTGCCCAGGCGGATCGCCTCCTTGAACGAGCGGATCCGGAAGATCGACACGAGCGCGCCGAAGCCGACCGCGAGCGTCGAGATCGCGATCACGATCTGCTGGCCGACCGAGTACGCGGCGACGGTGGCACCCGACGCCGCGCCCGCGAAGACCTTGACGAGCAGCGCCTGCTGGACGCCCGCGCCGCCCGGCGTGAACGGCACGACCGCCGCGACGGCGTTGACGCCGAGCACGAGCAGCACGTTGCGCACCGAGCCGCCGACGTTGAAGGCATCGAGCAGAAACCAGAACGCCGTGAAGCGAAAGCACCAGCCGGCGAACTGCCAGGCGAAGACCTCGCGCAGGTAGCGGCGGCGGTCGAAGAGGATCGTCAGCCCCTGGCGCACCCGCTCCCAGAACGCCTTCACTCGCTGGGACAGCAGTGCGAAGCCGACGAGCGTCCCGACCCCCAGCGCGGTGATGAGAAACAGCGTGAACTTCGGGTGGCTGGCCAAGAACGACAGGTCGAAGGCGTTGAGCTTGGCGAAGTCCGGCGGCTTGGGAAACACGCCCTGGCTGAACGCGAAGGTGAGGATGAAGACCGCCATGAAGAAGTCGAAGACCGCTTCGACGCACACCGCCGCGGCGATCGCTGGATAGGACGAGTTGGGCACCGACCGCTTGACGAGGAACACCTTCACGATGTCACCGCCGCGCGCGGGGATCACGTTGTTGAAGCCGTAGGCCGCGATGTACGCGCCCCAGATGCGGCGAAACTGGATCGGCTCGCCCGGATAGGCGGCGCGCAGCGTGTGGAAGAACGCGCGCGAGCGCAGCGTCAGGTAGATGACAAACGCGATCGCGCCGAGCAGCAGCGATCCCCAGCCGACTCGCGACAGGCTGTCGAAGAACGAGCCGACGGCGTCGAAGAACGAGCCGATCGAGGCCTGGACGGGCATGCCGGCCAAGAGTACGGGGCTCAACCGTTCGTCCGTCGCTGCCGATACGAGCCCCACGATGCCCGCCGCAGCCGTCCTCGCCTCCCGCGCGCCCCGCATCATCCCCTTCGCGCGGATGGGAGACGAGTCACTCGCCCATCGCGCCGCGGCCGGCAACGCCGACGCCTTCACCGCCCTCTACGAGCGCTACTACGGCCCCCTGCTCGGCTACTGCCGCTCGATCCTGCTCAACGCCGAGGACGCCCACGACGCCGCGCAGGGCGCGCTGGAGCAAGCGCTGCGCGCGCTGCCGCGCCGCGAGCCCGGCCGCCCCCTGAAGCCGTGGCTGTACCGGATCGCCCACAACGAGGCGATCAACATCATCCGCCGCCGCCAGCCGATCGCCGCCGGCGTGGAGACCGACGACCTGCTGACGGTGCCCGGCCCGGAGTTCGATGCCGAGCAGCGCTCGCGCTTGACCCAGCTCGTCGACGACCTGCGGATGCTGCCCGAGCGCCAGCGCGGCGCGCTCGTCATGCGCGAGCTCAGCGGGCTGAGCTACGACGAGATCGCGCTCGCCCTCACCGTCAGCAACGAGGCCGCGCGGCGCGCGGTGTTCGACGCCCGCACCGCCCTGCACGACGCCGTCGACGGCCGCGCGACGGAGTGCACGAGCGTGCGCCGCTGCCTGTCCGACGGCGACCGCCGCCGGCTGCGTGCGCGCGGCATGCGCGCCCATCTGCGCGCCTGTGACGACTGCGCCACGTTCGAGCGCGCGATGGGCCTGCGCCAGACCGACCTGCACGTCCTCGGGCCCTGGATCGGTGGCGGCGCCGGGCTCGTCGGGCTGCTCGGCTACGGCACCGGCACGGCCGGCGCGAGCGTGCTCGCCGCGTCCGGCGGCGCCGTCGCCGTCGGCGGAGGCTGGACCGGCCTGCCGATGGTCGTCAAGGGCATGGCGGTCGCCGCGCTCGTCGCCACGACCGGCACCGCGGCCGTCGAGCTTCCCAAGGCCATCGACCACGGCTCGCCCAAGGCCGCGATCGGGAACGCCGAGTTCGCGGTTGCGCCGGCCGCGATCTCCCCGCTGCACGACCAGGTCCGCGAGCAGGCGCTCGCGCAGGCCGCACAGGCCAAGCAGGCGCGCCGCGCGGAGGCGGCCCGCGCCGCGGCGGCCGCGCGCCGGCGGGCTCGCGAGAAGGACACCGCCCGCCTGAACGCCGACCGTGGCGCCGCGCAGGCGAAGGCGATCACCGCCGCTCCCGCCGTCCGCACCACGCCGCCCGCCGCGACCGCCCCGCCCGCGCCGACGGCCGCGGCCGCCCCGCAGGATGCCGCCGCCGACAGGCTGCAGCGCGTCCGCGACAAGATCCTCGACGCCTTCCGCGACGCGCAGGCGATCGCCGCACCCGGGACGCAGTCCGCGCTCGCGGCCGCAAACAGCATGATCCAGTCCACGCTGGGCTCGCTCGGACCGCTCGTCGACAAGGTGCTGGCCTCGCTCGGGCTCGAGCGGCCGTCGAGCACGACGGCGCAGGCGCCGGCTTCGCCGGCGCCGAACCAGACGGTCACGAACGTCCTGGCCCCGGTGAAGTCGCTGCTCGACGGGGTCGACGGCGTCCTCAAGGGCCTGCTCGGACCCCGCTGATTCGGCCGCCGACGCGCCAGCAGAAAAACTTTCCCAAGTACCGCATCACAAACCAGGGGCCCCGCCGTGGTAGGGGGCAGACAGACCAAACGAAAAGGCAAGCCCGTCGCGAGGCGGGTGCGCAAAACCAGGGGCCTCACCGAGGCCGCCCAGTTGCCGAAGGGGGCAAACCCAGATGTTCCATTCCCGTCGTACCGTCGTCGTCATGGCGACGCTCGCCACGCTCGTGGCCGTTCCCGCCACAGCGTCAGCGTCCAGCTCCAGCACGTCCAAGACGACGAAGTCGGCCGTTCAGGCCAGCGTCGCGAAGGCCACCAAGGCCACCAAGCGCGTCAAGCGCTACGCACGGCTGGGTGACACCAAGCGCGTCGCCTCGCAGCTGAAGATCGCTCGCAAGCAGACCGCGGCGGCCTCGCGGACCGCTCGTCGAATGGCCAACCGTGCCACGTCGGAGAAGCAGAACCTCGTGGCCGCTCAGGCGCTGACGATGGCCGGCACGTCCTACGACGACCTCGTCGAGGCGGTCACCGCGATCGTCGACCAGGTCAACGGCAAGACGCAGAAGCAGGTCGCCCAGTCGATCGCGCCGAGCCTCGCCGGCAAGCAGAAGATCATCGACGTCCTCAACCAGATCCTCCCGCAGGTTCCGGCCGAGGCGCAGCCGATCATCGCGTCGATCATCGCCGCGCTCGGCGCCGGTGACGCGACCGAGATCGTCAACCTCAACAGCGCGCTGGAGGGCGGCGGTCTGCCGTTCAACATCTCCGGCATCGTCAGCCAGGCGATGACGACGGCGACGTCGCTCATCAACGAGGCCTTCGTCATGGTCCAGTCGCTGCTCCCGATGCTGCCGACGGCCGCTCAGGGTCCGCTCGCGATGGTCCTCAACCTCGTCACCTCGACGGTGGGCACGATCGTCCCGACCGTGCTGGCGACGGTCACGGGCCTGATCGACACGATCCTGGGCTCGCTGCCCTTCGTCGGTGGCACGTCGGCTTCGGCCGGTGGCGCCTTCGGCCTCGGCGGCATGCTCGGCGGCATCCTCGGCGGCGGCAGCGACGCCGGCCTCGGCGGCATCGGCTCCATGATCAGCAGCCTGCTCGGCGGCGTGCTCGGCGGCGGCTCCGGCGGCGGCGCGGGCGCCGGCATCGGTGGCGTCATGGGCACCGTGACGGGCCTGATCAACAACCTCCTTGGCGGCCTGCTGGGCGGCGGGGGACTGCTTCCCTCCACATGAGCCAGAGCGGCGGCCCCTCGGGTAGCTCGATGCGCTCCCTCACGGCGAACCCGTGGCGGGCGTAGAAGGCGAGATTGCTCTCCTTGGAGGACTCCAGGTAGGCCGGCGTTCCGGTCTGGTCACATCGATGCAGCATGGGAGCAAGCAGGGCGGAGCCGATACCTCCGCCCTGCTTCTCTGTGTCGGTGCCGATGACCGACAGGTAGTAGTGCGGCTCCGCGGGGTGGTGGTGCTCGATCTCGCGCACGGCGCGCGTGCAGGTTCGCAGCCGCCGCGCCAGGACCGGCAGCATCGGCAGCATCCGCAGTGACTGGCGGAAGTCCTCGCGCCAGTGCCCGGGCGGCGCCCACAGCGCGGCCCCGGTGCGCTCGTCGTTGGTGAAGATCAGCCGGTGCCCCTCGAGCTGGCGCAGGCGGATCGCGAAGAAGCGCTCTCCGTGGCGCGGCCGGCGCGCGGCGTCGGGATAGAACCAGGCGGTCACGGGGTCGTCGTAGAAGGCGCCGGCGAGCATCGTCGCGAGCGCCGGGAAGTCGTCGCGCACAGCCGGGCGGACGTCGCCTCCCGCCGGCGTCACTCGAACAGCTCGAGGACCCGCTGCACGGGCCGGGCCAGCAGCGCGCGGTCGCCGCGCACGGCGATCGGCCGCTGCAGGAGCTTGGGGTGCTGCACCATCGCCGCGATCAGCTCGTCGGCGCTGGCGCCAGCGCCGTCGCCGTCGCCGTCGAGCAACCCGAGCTCGGCGACGAGCGGCTCGCGCCGCCGCAGGATGTCGCGCGGCCCGAGGCCGGACTTCGCCAGCAGCGAGCGGATCGTCGCCTCATCGAGGCCTGTCTCGTGGTACTCGACGCCGTCGTAGTCGATGCCGCGCTCGGCCAGCAGCGCCGCGAGGTTGCGGCAGGTCGAGCAGCGGCGCACCTCGTAGATCGTCAGGTCGGCCACGGCGCCGAAGGCTACCTGCACGACACGAGCTCGCAGTTGCGCGCCACCTTGTCGATCCGGTCGGCGGTGACCCGGTCGCGCTTGCCGGTGCCGCCGTCCGCGGCGGTGATCGGTCCGCCGTCAGCGCACGAGCACGCCGCGCCGCACCGTCGCACCGTGGGGGGCGCGGACCGTGACGACGTAGCGGCCGCGCGCGATCCGCCTGCCGCGCAGGCGTGCGGTGGCCGCGGCACCGGCCACGCCCGCCACCCGGGTGCGGGCCCGCGTCCGCCCGGCGCGGCGCAGCTCGACGACGATCGTGCCGCGGGCGCGCGGGGTGACGGTGACCCGCAGCCCGCCGCGGCGCAGGGCGACGCGGCGGATGCTCGAGGCGACCCGGACCCTCGGGCGGGCGCGCTCGCTCGGCGCCCGGGCCATCGCCGTGAACGCCGGCTTGCGCTGCAGGCTGGCGGTGAGCAGGCCGAAGTTCGCGCTCTCCGGCGCCGGTGCCTCGTCGAGCAGCGTCAGCCAGCCGAGCCCGGCGACGGAGGGCCCAAGCTCGTCGGCGATCCGGAAGCCGGCGCTGAGGTAGCGGCCCTGGGCGGCACGCGAGACGAACGTCGCGAAGACCCGCGAGCCGCGGTCGGACTGGATCGTGTACTCCGACAGCCACAGCGGCACGCGGCGGCCGAACGCGCGCCGCGCCTCTGCACTCAGCGTGTCGAGGTCGGAGATGTCGCGATAGCCGCCGCGCAGCGGCTTGTCGGCCAGCTTGGGAAAGCGGAACGGAAACGGGTTGTGGCCCAGCCAATCCAGCCGCGGGCGGTGGCCGTTGGGCAGCCGCAGCCAGCGCAGGAAGTGCGGCGGCTTGACCGTGCCGCTCGTCCAGGTGTTGGCGCCGATGACGATGTTGTGGCGGCTGGCGGACTTCAGCGCACCGTAGGCGGCGTCGAGCAGCGTGGCGTACGCTCGCGGGCCGACCGCGCTGTTGGTCTGGTTGGGCTGGAAGCGATCGGCGCGGTTGGGCTCGCCCCAGATCATCCAGCGGCGCACGAGCGGGTAGCGGCGTGCGGCAGCGACGAGGAAGTCGGCGTAGTCGCCGGCGCTGGTCGGCGCCCAGATCGGCGCGCGCGAGCCGTTGGCCCACGCCGGCGTGGTCGCCACGAGCAGCGAGATCCGGATGCCGTGGCGGGCTGCCTCGGTGGTGGCGGCATCGACGTCGGCGGGCCAGTGGTAGGCGGGATCAGCCGGATCGCGCGGATTCGCCGGCCGGCCCGCGGCCGCGACGTCGGCCCACGACATCGACAGCTGCAGCGTGTCGATGCCGAGCTGGTCGTAGAGCCCGAACGCCGACGAGCCGTCGGGCAATGTGGCCGGCCCCCACAGCGCCTTCTCGGCGGCGCCGGCCGGGGCGGCTGCGAGCAGCGCCACGGCGAGCACGAGGCCGGCGGTGCGAAGGATCCGGCCTGCGCGCGAGCGGGAGACCATGCGTAGAGCTGAGTCTAAGTCTCCCTCCCCGTTGCGGCGCCGGTGCCGCGCTTCACCGATATGCAGGCAGGCGCGCAGCGGGCGTGCTTTGCTTGTGATCTGCATTTCCGTCTGACAGCACCCGGCAGGCGGTGACGCGTGCCGCTGGAGGCACGCCTCCTCATCGGTCTGACGCTCGCGATGGCGATCGTCTACGTGGCGACCCCCGTCGCGATCCGGGTGGCCGCGCACTTCGACTTCTACGACGTCCCGGCCGGCTACAAGGGGCACCGCACTCCGACGCCGTACCTCGGCGGCGCGGCGGTCATCACCGGCTTCGTCGTCGTGGTGGCGGCGCTGACGCTGACCTCGCAGCCGCGCGAGACCGTGCCGGTGCTCGGCGGGGTCCTCGTCCTGTGGGCGATCGGCACGCTCGACGACCGCCGCCTCGTCGGCGTCGGGCCGCGCGTCGCGGCCGAGATCGGGCTGGCGACGGTGCTCTGGGCCGCCGGCCTCGGCTGGTCGCTCGGCCTCGGCGGGGCGGTCGACCTGCTGGCGACGGCGCTGTGGGTCGTCGCGGTCGTCAACGCGTTCAACCTCTTCGACAACATGGACGGCGCGTCGAGCACGATGGCGAGCGTCGTCGCCGCCGCCGTCGCCGTGCTCGGGCTCGTGCAGTCCGACGTCTGGCTCGTCGCGACGGGCGCCGCGCTGTGCGGTGCCTGCCTGGGCTTCCTTCCGCACAACCTGTCACGGCCGTCGGCGCGGATCTTCCTCGGCGACGGCGGCAGCATGCCGATCGGCTTCGCCATCGCGGCGCTCGTGATGATCGGCGCGTCGACAGCCGCCGCCGAGTGGCAGGCACTCGTGATGGGGCTGCTGCTCGTCGGCGTGCCGGCGCTCGACACGTGCCTCGTCGTCGTCTCGCGGCGCCGGCGCGGGATCTCGATCCTGACCGGCGGCCGCGATCACCTCACGCACCGCACGCACGCACGGCTGAGCACCGTGCGCGCGTCGGTGGCGGCGCTCGGCGCCGGGCAGGCGCTGTTGGCGGCGCTCGCGCTCGTGGCGGTGCAGGGCGGCCCGAAGGCGCTCGTGCCCGTGGTCCTGCTGTATCTCGTGGCGATGGCGACGGTGATCGTCGTGCTCGATGCGAAGACCGGCGGCGCCGTGGCTGTGGCGACGGCGGCCTCCGATGGCACGCTCATCGAGGTCCCGCGCGCAGGCGCCGGGGAAGGGGACCCGTCCGCGGCCGCGGCCGGCGTGACGATGGCTGATGACGGCGGCGATCACGCAAGCAACCGCCTGAGCACATGGCCACCGCTGGCGATCCTCGCCGCGCTGGGCATCGCGCTCGGCCTGAGCCCGTTCGCAGATGGCTTCTATGACTCCTCGATCTGGGCGCCGGCCGGGCTCGGGCTGCTCGTCGTCCTGACCGCAGCGCTGATCGCCGGGCCGGTCCGGCTGTCGCCGCGCGCGGCGCTCGCGCCGGCCGCGATCGCCGCGCTGGCGGTGCTCGCGCTCACGTCGGCGCTGTGGACGGATTCGATCGAGCAGGCCGTCGTGGAGGGCAACCGGCTGCTGCTCTACGCCGCGGTGCTGGCGCTGTTCGTCGTGCTGCTGCGCAGCGACCGCGGCGCGCTGCTCGCGTTCGCGGCGTTCGGCGTTGGCGCGATCGCGGTCGCCGGCTGGGTGATCGCCGGCCTGCTGGGCGACGACGGCACGCTGTTCCTGGGCGGGCGACTGCACGAGCCGCTGGGCTACATCAACGGCCAGGCGAGCTTCTTCGTGCTCGCGTTCTGGCCGTGCGTCGCGCTCGCCGAGCGGCGCGCGGGGCGCTACGCGCCGGTCTTCGCCGGGCTCGGGCTCGGCCTGGCGACCCTGTTCGCCGGGCTCGCCGTGCTCGGCCAGTCGCGCGGGGCGATTCTCGCGGCGGCGCTGTCGGTGATCGTCGTGCTCGCGCTGCTGCCGGGCCGGCTGCGGCGGATCGTCGCGCTGCTCGTATGCGGTGCCTGCCTGGGCCCCGCGCTGCCCAGGCTGCTGGACGTCTACGGCGGCGGCGTGACCCCCGATCGCCTGCGCCCGACCGCCGTCGCGCTGCTGCTCGCCGCCGCGGCCGCGGGAGTCATCTGGGGCCTGATCGTCGCGCTCGAGCGGCGCGGGCGCACGAGCGGCCTGCGCCCGCGGCGCGCGGTCGCGATCGGCGTCGCCGCGCTGGCGGTCCTGACCGCGGCCGCCGGCGTCGCGTCGGCCGGACGGATCGCCGGCTACGCCAACCGCCAGTACGACGCCTTCGTCACGCTCGGCGGGGTGCAGGGCGAGCCGACGGCGTCGCGGCTGGCGACTGGCGCGGGCAACCGCTACGACTACTGGCGAGTCGCCGTCGAGGCGTGGCGCGAGGACCCGCTCCGGGGGATCGGCGCCGGCGGCTACGACAAGCCGTACTTCCTGGAGCGCTCGACGGCGGAGGACATCCGCCAGCCGCACAGCCTGCCGTTGCAGGTGCTCGCCGAGCTCGGTGTGGCGGGCGCGCTGCTCCTTGCCGGCGCGCTGGGCCTGGTCGCGTGGGGCGCCTGGCGGCGGACCCGCGCCGGGCTGCGCGAGCCGGTGCTCGTCGCGGCGGTCGGCGTCGTGATCACGTGGTTCGTGCACACGAGCGTGGACTGGATGCACCTGCTGCCGGGCCTGACCTGCGTCGCGCTGCTCGGCGCCGCGGTGCTGCTGCGGCCGGTTGGCGGCGCGGAGGACGAGGCCGAGCTCGCGGCGCAGGAACACGGGCGGCGGCTCGGCTTTGCACCTGTGCGCTCGCGCGTCGCGCGCGTCGCGCCCGTGGTCCTCGTCGCCGTCGCCGTCACGATCGCCGCGCTGAGCCTCAGCCGCCAGTCGCTGTCAGAGCTGTACGTATCGCGCGCCCAGGCCGCGCTCGCCGACGACCCGCAGCGCGCTCTGACGGAGGCCAACCGCGCGCTGCGCCTGGACCGCGAGGTGATCGCCGCGTACTACGCCAAGGCGGCCGCGCTCGCGCGCTTCGGCGAAGGCGATGCGGCGCGTGGTGTGCTGCTCGATGCGACGCGGCGCGAGCCGCGGGAGTTCGTGACGTGGGTGCTGCTGGGGGATCTCTCGGTGCGTCAGGGTCGGCGGGCGGCCGCGGCGGCGGAGTACGGGCGGGCCCATGCGCTCAACCCGCGGGATGTGGGAATCGCCAAGCTGGCGGCGGATGCGCGGGTGGCGGTGCGCGAGCAGTCCCGCTAGTGACGGCGGCGCGAGAGGGCTACGCTGGCGAGCTTGACGAGGCAGCGAGCTGACAGCAGGCAGCCGGCCACCACCACGGACCGTCGTGAGCGTGCGGCATGCAGCCGCCAATACCGATGAGCGCTGCGATGAAAGGCGATCGTGGTCAAGACCGGGCGCGAGCGTGAGCTCGTCCCCTGCCAGTGCGTTACGGCAAGCGCCGGTTCGTAGGCCACTCGTAGCCCAGCGTCCTGCGCCCGACGACACCAGTCCGCGTCCTCCCAGTACATGAAGTAGCCCGGGTCAAGCCATCCGACACGCTCGAGCCGGTCGCTTGCGATGAGCAGGCACGCACCCGACACCCAGTCGACATCGGAGGTCCCGGCGTTGGGCACCGCGCGCAGTTCCCTCCGAACAGCCGTCGCGTCCGGCCGCAGGCGGGCCAGGAGCGATGTGCGGCCAAACAGCGCAGTGGCTGGCCGCGGAAAGCTCCGCGCTGACTGCTCGACCTGCCCGTCGGCGGACAGGACGAGCGGCCCGCGCGCCGCCAAGTCCGCAGGCCAGTCGAGCGTTGCGAGCACGGTCAAGAAGCTCTCGTGTACGAGCACATCCGGGTTGATCAGGACAACCACGTCGACGTCGCCAGCGTGGCGGATCCCAGCGTTGCAGCCGGCTGCGAAGCCGGCGTTGTATGCCATCTCGATCACCTTCACCCACGGCGCGGCCTGGCGCAGGCTGTTGGCCGTGCCGTCGCCGGAGGCATTGTCGACCGCGATCGCGGTCAGCTGCACCGCGCCCGGTGGTGCACGCCGCTGCGATGCCGCCAGCGCCTGCGCCCACAGCTGGGCGGACTCGCCCCCGCGATACGTCACGGTGATTGCTGCCACGCGTAGGCTTCCCGGCAAGCTGCGCACGGTACCGGTCGTGTGAGCGGCACCACGCTCTAGCCTATCCCGCGGTGACGGCACTCGTATTTCTGGCATCCGTGCTCGTCGCGATCACCGCGATCGTCCTGGCATTTCTGCGCCGATTCGCGCAGATGCATCTCTGGCCCGTGGCGCTGCTGATCGTCTGCGCCCCGCTCGAGGTGTACCGGGCCGAGACAGCAGGGTTCAACCTCAGCATCTTCCGGCTTGCGCTCCTCGTCGCCGTTGTCGCCGCTATCTGGGATGTCATCAAGCGACCGCCGCGCAGACTTGCCCTGCCGGCCGTCATCGCGGTCTACGTGGCGCTCATCGTGCTACAGATCGTCTCGGTGCTCGCGGTGACGCCGGCGCAGGCGCTCGGCACGAAGTTCGTGCTGCAGTACGTCGGTGGCCTGACGGCGGTGGCGGTGGTCCTACGGCTCGTCCGACGCAAGGATCTGCCCAGCCTCGCGGTCGCCTACGTGTGTTCTGCCGTCCTGCCCGCGCTCGCGTCGGTGTGGCGCGTGCTCATTCCCGTTCAGGGCACCGAACCCCGTACGTTGCCCGGCCTGGACCTGCTGCCGATCGATCCCGTGCTCGCCACTACGCGCGACCAGGGCTCCTACCTGCTCGAGGGCATCCAGCGCATGCAGGGTACGCACGCCGACCCCAACCACTTCGCCTTCTTTCTCGCGACGGTGTTGCTCGTCGTCGCCGGACTACTGCTACGCCAGTTGTTCGCGGGCGTGGGCCTGGGTGACGCGCGATCGCGACCCCTGTTCCTCACGGGAGCCATCGGGGTCGTGCTGCTTGTCGGGACGTACTCTCGGTCGGGCTGGCTGCTGGCCTCACTCGGCTCCGTTATCGCCGTCGCGCTGACGGGTCAGACGGCCCTCCGAGCACTGTTCACCCGGCGGCGCATGGTTCTGGCACTCGCAACGGTCGCGGTCGGCGCAGCGGTCGCGGCGCCGGCCGTGCTCTCGCGCCTGGATCCCAGCACGACGGGCTCGACGCGCTCGACCGACCAGCATCTCGACACGATGCGCATAGCCGTCGACCTCCTACTAGCCCATCCGATCAGCGGTGCCGGGCTTGGCGGCTACGGTCGCCACGCCAACCAGCCCGCTGTGATCTCCTCGTCGCATTCGACGATCCTCACGACCGCTGCTGAGCTG
>JBBSQG010000042.1:0-12323 GCA_038258125.1 Solirubrobacterales bacterium | reverse complement strand
TGAAGACCGGGTAGTCGATCGGGTGGGCGGGATCCAAGTCCTCGTTGCGAAAGACGACCTCGGCTCCCTCGCTGCGGCCGATCCAGTTGCGCTGCATGGTCTTGACGTGCTCGGGCCAGCGAATCGCGTCGAGGTCGGCCAGCAGCCGGTCGGCGTAGTCGGTGATGCGAAAGAACCACTGCGTGAGCTGGCGCACCTCGACGAGCGCGCCCGAGCGCTCGCCGCGGCCGGCGCCGACCTGCTCGTTGGCGAGCACGGTCTCCTCGACGGGATCCCAGTTGACGGCGGCCCGCTTCTGGTAGGCGAGGCCCTGCTTGAACAGCTGCAGGAAGATCCACTGCGTCCATTTGTAGACGCGCGGCTCGTGGGTGCCGAACTCGCGCGTCCAGTCGATCGAGACGCCCCAGCGGCGAAACTGGCGCTGAAACTCCTTGATCGCCAGGTCGGTCGAGTCGCGCGGGTGCTGGCCGGTCTTGATCGCGTGGTTCTCGGCCGGCAGGCCGAACGCGTCGTAGCCCATCGGGTGCAACACGCGGCGGCCGGTGCGGCGGTGGAAGTGCGCGACCGCGTCGCCGACCGAGTAGACCTTCAGATGGCCGATGTGGGGCTCGCCGCTGGGGTAGGGCAGCATCTCCAGCACGTACGACGTGGCGCCCTCGGCGGCGGCGTCGTTGGAGACCTCCCAGGTTCCCTCGTCGGCCCATACCTGCTGCCAGCGGGGCTCGATCTCGGCGGGGTCGTAGTGGTGGTCGGCCATTGGCAGCGCAGGATAGAAGCCCAAGCGCGATCGGCCGCGCCCGGCTTCAAACCCCGCGCGGCGTCAATCTGGAAAGAGCGCGGACAGCCCGAGCGCGAAGCCCGGCAGCTGCGGCGACGTCAGCGTGTCCGCCCGGCCGAGCTCGAGCGCGACGTCGAACGACGCGGACCGCGGCGACGAGCGGCGGAAGACGAACACGTCGTTCGTCGTCGGGTCGAGCAGCCAGAGCTCCGCCAACCCGTTGCGCTCGTAGGCGGCCTTCTTGGCACCGATGTCATACCGCCAGGTCGACGGCGAGCGGACCTCGACGGCGATGTCCGGCACCGGGTAGGGCCGCTCGTCATGACGTGACGGCGCGCGCCCCGCGGCGTACCAGAGCAGGTCAGGGCTGAACACGTTGCGCTCGTCGATCTGCACGTCGATCGGCCACGTGATGTCGCCGCGACCCTCCGCCGCCGTTTGCCATGCGCTCAGCGCGTCGTACAGGTCGCGAATGACCAGCTGATGCAGCAGGTTTGGCCCTTGCACGACGACCTCACCCGCCACGAGCTCGCTGCGCACGTCGTCGAACGGCTCCGCCAGGTACTCCTCGGCCGTCATGCGCTGGGCAACCGCCATCGCTTCCATCGTACGGATCCTCCCTCGTGCCAACCACTACTCCGTAGAGGCCACGGACGTACGAACTTCGCCCCCAAGAACTCAAACCGGCGCGCCACCCCCCGATGGCGCACCGGAGCTGAGCCGAGAGCTTCGAGCTACGCGACCTGCGCGCCGACGCCGGCGGCGTCGCGCAGCAGATCGGCCTTGCCGGTCAGCTCCCAAGTGAAGTCCGGATCGTCCCGGCCGAAATGGCCGTAGGCAGCGGTCTTCTGATAGATCGGGCGATGCAGGTCAAGCTCCTTGCGAAACGCGCCCGGGCGCAGGTCGAAGTGCTCATCGATCAACGCCGCGATCTTCTCGCGACCGATCTTCTCGGTCCCGAAGGTCTCGACCATCACGCTGACCGGATGCGCGACGCCGATCGCGTAGGCGACCTGCACCTCACAGCGATCGGCCAACCCCGCCGCAACGATGTTCTTGGCGACCCACCGCGCGGCATACGCCGCCGAGCGGTCGACCTTCGACGGATCCTTGCCACTGAACGCCCCGCCACCATGACGCGCCATCCCACCGTACGTGTCGACGATGATCTTGCGACCCGTCAACCCGCAATCACCGACCGGCCCGCCGATCACGAACCGACCCGTCGGGTTGACGAGAAAGTCCCTGCGCAGCGCATTGGCGTCATACAGGTCGGCCGGCAGGATCGGGATGACGACCGTCTCCCACAGGTCATCGAGGATCTGCAGCCGCGTGACGCTGTCGGCATGCTGCGTGGAGATCAACAGCTTCTCGATCGCCGTCGGCACCCCATCGACATAGCGCACTGAGACCTGCGTCTTGCCATCCGGGCGCAGGTAGTCGTGCGTCCCGTCGTGACGCACGACCGCCAGTTGCGTGGCCAGCTGGTGCGCCAGCGAGATCGCCAGCGGCATCAACGACGGCGTCTCGTTCGTCGCGTAGCCGAACATCATCCCCTGATCGCCGGCCCCCGCGAGATCCAGCTCGTCATCGTCAGACGGATCGGACTGCGTCTCATAGGAATGATCGACACCCTGCGCGATATCCGGCGACTGCTTGTCGATCGCGTTGAGCACAGCACACGAATCCGCACTGAACCCGAGATCGGCGTCGATGTAGCCGATCGCGCGGATCGTCTCCCGCGCGACCGCCTGGATATCGACATACGTCTCGGTCGAGATCTCACCCGACACGACGACGAGACCGGTGTTCACGAGCGTCTCGCAGGCCACACGACCGGTCGGGTCGTCGCGCATGACGGCATCCAGCACGCCATCGGAGATCTGATCGGACACCTTGTCGGGATGACCCTCGGTCACCGACTCCGACGTGAAGAGGTACTCGTGCTGCGAGAAGGAATTCATGCGCGCGAAGGCTAGCGAGCCTGGCCTTGCGCGGCCTTGCGATCGTCAGCGAATCTCGCTGCGCCGGGCCTTGCGCTCGTTGAAGTCGATGATCAGCGGGATGCCGTCCATGCCGAATCGCGCGCGCATCCGGTTCTCGACGAAGTAGGCGTAGTCGCGCGTCACCCGCTGGCGCGAGTTGACCTGGATCGCGAAGCGTGGCGGCCGTTCCCCGATCTGCGCGGCGTACAGCAGCTTGAGGCGGTGGCCCTGCTTGGCCGGCGGCTGGCGCGCCTGGACCGTCTCGCCGATGAAGCGGTTGAGCTCGGGCGTGGGGATCCGCCCCTGCATGCGGTCGCCGAGCGCGACGACCTCCTTGAGCACGCGGTCGGTGTGGCGGCCGGTCAGCGCGCTGGCCGTGAGCACCTTGGGCCGCAGCCGCAGCTTGTTCGCGACGTGGGCGCGCTCGTGATCGAGGTCGGCCTCGGTCATCTCGGCCACGTCCCACTTGTTGAGCACGATCGTCGTCGCGCAGCCCGACGTCATCGCCAGGTCGGCGATCCGCAGGTCCTGCGCTGTGACGCCGTCGTTGGCATCGCACACGACGATCGCGACGTCGGCGCGCTCGGCCGCCCGCTGGGAGCGCAGCGTCGTGTAGTACTCGACGTTGTCGCTCACCTTCGACTGGCGGCGCATCCCGGCGGTATCGACGACGACCATGCTGCGCCCTTCGAACTCCAGCGGCAGGTCGATCGCGTCGCGTGTCGTGCCGGCGACCTCGGAGACGATGACGCGGTCTGAGCCGAGGAAGCGGTTGACGAGCGAGGACTTGCCGACGTTCGGGCGCCCGATGACCGCGAGCCGGATGAGCGTCTCGTCGGTCTCCTCGTCGTCCTCGGGCAGCAGCTCGACGAGCCGGTCGAGCAGATCGCCGGTGCCCAGGCCCTGCGCGGCGGAGACCGCCATCGGCTCACCGAAGCCGAGCCGGTGCGCGTCGACGGCGAGCGGGATGTCGCCGACGAAGTCGATCTTGTTCGCCGCGACGACGACCGGCATGTTCGAGCGGCGCAGCAGATCGGCGAGCTCGTCGTCGCCGGGCCGCAGGCCGGCCTTGGCGTCGAACACGAACAGCGCGACCTGCGCGTCGGCCAGCGCGGCCCGCGCCTGGTCGCGGATCGAGCCGGAGATCGGGTCGGGGTCCTCGTTGTCCATGCCGCCGGTGTCGATCAGCGTGAAGCGCCGCCCGTTCCACTCGGTGGCGATCTCCTTGCGGTCCCGCGTGATGCCGGCGCGCTCGTGGACGACCGCCTCGCGCGTGTTCGTCAGGCGGTTGACGAGCGAGGACTTGCCGACGTTCGGATAGCCGACGACCGCGACCTTCATCGGACGGCCTGCACAAGGCCGGCAATCCGCGCGACGACCTCGTCGATGCTCAGCCCGGTCGTGTCGACGCGTTGCGCGTCGGGCGCCGGCTGCAGCGGCGAGTGCTCACGGGTGCTGTCGCGCTCGTCGCGTTCGCGCTGCTCGGCCAGCACCTGATCGACGGCGACGCCGAGTTGCTCGGCGCGGCGGCGTGCGCGCTCCTCCGGCGAGGCGGTGAGGAAGACCTTGAGCTCGGCGTCGGGCGCGACGACCGTGCCGATGTCACGGCCCTCGGCGACGTAGTCGCCGTGGCGGATCAGCTCGCGCTGCCGCGCGACGAGGTGCTCGCGCCCGGCCGGGCGCGCCGCGACCTGCGACGCGCGCTCGCTCACCTCGGCGGTGCGGATCGCCGCGCCGACGTCCTCGCCGTCGAGCGTCACCCCGTCGTCGAGTCCGATCTTGCCGTCCAGCGGATCGGCGGCACCGCGCAGCTCGGCGAGCGCGACGCAGCGGTACATCGCCCCGGAGTCCAGGTACGTGAAGCCGAGCGCGTCGGCAACCGCGCGCGCGACCGTCGACTTGCCGGCCCCGGCGGGGCCGGCGATCGCGCTGAGCATCAGCTGAGGATAGGTCGGCCGCCAGCCCGCTCGGTGCCCACCGCGCCCGCCGCCCACGGCCGCGCGGCAGATTTCTCCCCATCAGAGGGAGAAATCTGCCGGGCGCGCGATCAGGCCAGCGCCGCGATGTCCGTCATAAAGCCTGGGTAGGAGACCGCGGCCGCCTCCATCCCGACGACCGTCACGCCCTCGCGGGACGCCAGGCCGGCGACCGCGCCGAGCATCGCCATGCGGTGATCGCCGCGCGCGTCGATCGTGCCGCCGCGCAGGCCGCCGGCCGGCCCCGGGGCACCCGTCACCACGAACCCGTCGTCGGTCGCCTCGATCGTCGCGCCGAGCCCGCGCAGCCCATCGACGACGCCGGCGATCCGGTCGGACTCCTTGACGCGCAGCTCGGCCGCACCGCGCACGACCGTCGGGCCCTCGGCGAAACAGCCCAGCAGCGCGACGAGAGGGAGCTCGTCGATCGCCAACGGGACCTCGCCGGACTCGACGGTGGTGGCGACGAGCGGGCCCGCGCTCACCTCGCGATCGCAGACCGGCTCGCTCGTCGCGACGATCGGCGACGGCTGCTCCAGCTCGCCCACGACGAGGGCGCCCATCCGCTCGATGATCCGCAGGAAGCCGGTCCGCGTCCAGTTGACCCCGACGTCGCGCACGACGACGGCCGAGCCGGCGACGAGCACGCCGGCGGCGATCATGAATGCCGCGGAGGAGAGGTCGCCCGGCACGACGATGTCGCGCGACTGCAGCGCCTGCGCGCCCGTCACCGACACGGTGCGCCCGTCGCGGCTCACGGCGATCCCGGCGCCGGCGAGCATCCGCTCGGTGTGGTCGCGGCTCGGCTCGGGCTCGACGACACTCGTCGTGCCCTCGGCGCCGAGTCCGGCGAGCAGCACACACGACTTCACCTGCGCGCTGGCGACCGGCATCTCATAGGTGATCGGCTCCAGCGGCCGTCCATGGACCACGAACGGCGCGAAACGCTCCGCCTTCGCCTCGATCTGCGCGCCCATCAGCGCCAGCGGCGCGATGATCCGGTCGACCGGCCGGCGGCGGATCGAGTCGTCGCCGTCGAGCACGAAGATCCGCCCGACCTGCGACGCCAGCCAGCCGGGCAGCAGCCGTATCAGCGTGCCGGCGTTGCCGACGTCGATCGGGCCGCCGGGCTCCAGCGCGTCGCGCAGCCCGCAGCCGGTCACGACGACGCTCCCGTCGTCGCGCTCGTCGACCCGCGCCCCGACCGCGCGCATCGCCTCGAGCGTCGACAGCGTGTCCTGCGCGCGCAGGAAATTCCTGATGCGAACCGGCTCCGTCGACATCGCCCCGAGCAACGCCGCCCGATGCGAGATCGACTTGTCCGGCGGCGCCATGACGGCGCCCCGCAACGGCCCCGAGGGTGAGAACGTGACCGTGCTCACGCGGCCGGATACCCCAGCTCGCCGACGAGCTCGATCGCCCGCTCGGCATCGCCGTCGGTCAGCCACAGCCCGATCATGCCCGTGCGATTATCGGCCTCCGGCGCCAGCGACATGTCGGAGATGTTGATCCCGGCGCGGCCGAGCGCGAGCGCGATGTGCGCCACGACGCCGGGCTTGTTGGGCACGACGACGCGGATCTCGCGGACCGCGCCGCCACCGGACACGCGGCCGACCTCCAGCAGCGCCCGGCGCCGCCCGCCGGCGGCCTCCTGCCAGGCCTCCAGACCAGGGCCGACGTCGTCGGCCAGCAACGCGCGCACCTCCCCCAGCCGGTGCACGAGATCGTCGATCTGCGCGCCGAGCGCGTCGCGGTTGGCGGTGTAGATCTGCGCCCACAGCGTTGGATTGGCACCGGCGACGCGGGTGGAGTCGCGAAAGCTCGGCCCGGTGGCGGGCAGCGTGTCGCCGCCGAGTGCCTCCGCCGCCTGCGCGACGAGCAGGTTGGCGACGACGTGCGGCAGGTGCGAGACGACGGCCATGAGCCGGTCGTGGTCGCTTGGGGCGATCGCCGTGGGCACGGCGCCGATCCCCGCCACGAACCTCGCCAGGCGCTCGTAGAACACACCCGGCGTCGAGTCGCGCGGCGTCAGGTACCACGTCGCGTCGTCGAAGAGCCCGGCGCGGGCGTGCGCGACACCGGTCGACTCGGCGCCGGCGAGCGGGTGGCCGCCGATGAAGTTCTCATGCTCGATCGCGGCCACGAGCGCGGCCTTCGTCGAGCCGACGTCGCTCACGACCGCGCCGGGCAGCGCCTCGCAGATCGCGCGCACGGTGCCGGGCAGCGCGTCGACCGCGACGCCGGCGATCGCGATGTCGGCCTCGCCGATCTCGGCGATGCTGCCGACCGCCTCGTCGATCGCGCCGCGCTCCAGCGCCAGCTCCAAGGCGGCCGGGCTGCGGTTGCAGCCGATGACGTGGGCCCCCAGCCGCTCGCGGGCGGCGAGGCCGATCGACCCACCGATGAGCCCGACGCCGACGACCGCGACCCGCATCGAGCGCGCGTCCCCTGCCTAGTTGACGGCGCGCCGCGCGCGCACGTCGGCGGCCAGCTCGTCGAGCACGCCGACGGTCGCGTCCCAGTCCATGCAGGCGTCGGTGATCGACTGGCCGTAGACGAGCTCGGCGCCGTCGGCGACGTCCTGGCGCCCGGCGACGAGGAACGACTCGAGCATGACGCCGACGATCGCGCTGTTGCCGCGCGCGACCTGGGCGCCGATCTGCGCCGCCACGGCCGGTTGCACGGCGTGGTCCTTGCCGCTGTTGTCGTGCGAGGCGTCGATCACGAGGCGCTCGGCGAGGTTTGCCTTGGCGAGCTTGCCCAGCGCGGCCGTCACCCCGGCCTGCGTGTGGTTCGGATCGCCCGATCCGCCGCGCAGGATGACGTGCCCGTCGGGGTTGCCGGTCGTGTGCAGGATCGCCGGCGTGCCGCTGTGGTCGACGCCGGCGAAGGAGTGCGACGCCGCGGCGGCGCGCACGGCATCGACGGCGACCTGCACGTTGCCGTCGGTGCGGTTCTTGAAGCCGACCGGCATCGACAGGCCCGAGCCGAGCTGGCGGTGGATCTGGCTCTCGGTCGTGCGCGCGCCGATGGCCGCCCACGAGACCGTGTCAGAGATGTACTGCGGGGTGATCGGGTCAAGGAACTCACAGCCGACCGGCAGCCCGATGCGCAGCACCTCCAGCAGCAGCTCGCGCGCCGCTGCGACGCCGGCGTCGACGTCGCCCGAGCCGTCGAGGTGCGGGTCGTTGATGAGGCCCTTCCAGCCGGTCGTCGTGCGCGGCTTCTCGAAGTACACGCGCATGGCGATGTAGAGGTCATCGGCGTGCACGAGCGCCTGCGCGCGCAGCCGCCGCGCGTACTCCAGCGCGGCGACGGGGTCGTGAACGCTGCAGGGGCCGACGACGACGAGCAGGCGATCGTCGGCGCCGGCGAGGATCGCCTCGACGTGGTCGCGCCCGGTCAGCACGACGTCGGCCAGCTCGGGCTCCAGCGGTAGGCGGCGCAGCAGGTCGGCCGGGGTGGTCAGCGGCGACACCCGCGCGATGCGGGTGTCGCGGACCTGCTCTGAGCGCGTGAGCTCCATCGCTTCAGACCGCGGCGATCTGCCGCTCGGCGGCCACGCCGGTCCGCTTGCCGGTGATCGCCGTGACGGCGTCGAGCCTGGCGGCGAAGGCGGCGAAGTCGTCACAGCGCAGCGACTGCGGGCCGTCGCAGATCGCGCTGTCGGGGTCAGGGTGCACCTCGACCATGATGCCGTCGGCGCCCGCCGCAGCGGCGGCGAGCGCGAGCGGCTCGACGAGGTCGCGCCGGCCGGCCGCGTGACTGGGGTCGACGACGACGGGCAGCCCGCTGAGTGACTTCAGCACGGGCACCGCGGCGAGGTCGAGCGTGAAGCGGTAGGCGGTCTCGAAGGTGCGGATGCCACGCTCGCAGAGGATGACCGCCTCGTTGCCCTCCTTGAGCACGTACTCGGCGGCCAGCACGAGCTCCTCGAGCGTGCTTGCCAGTCCGCGCTTGATCATCACCGGGCGCCCGGCGCGACCGACCTCGGTCAGCAGCGTGTAGTTCTGCATGTTGCGCGCGCCGATCTGGATCAGGTCGGCGACCTCGAGCACGGCGTCGAGGTCGCGCACGTCCATCAGCTCGGTGACGATCGGGAGCCCGGTCTCGGCCTTGGCCTCGGCGAGGATCCGCAGGCCGGCCTCCCCCAGTCCCTGGAACGAGTACGGGCTCGTTCGCGGCTTGTAGGCCCCTCCGCGCAGCAGCGTTGCACCCGCCGCCTTCACAACGTGCGCGGTACGTATCGTCTGGTCGCGCGTCTCGACGCTGCACGGCCCCGCGATGAGCGCGAAGTGCTCGCCGCCGATCGGGGCGCCTCCGATGTCCAGCACACTGCGTATTCCCGGCATCTCACTCATCACGGTCTTACGGTCCTTTCGAAGATTGAACGCCTGACAACGGGTCCTACGGGCGCTCGGCGAAAGGGCGAGAAGAGGGGTGCGGTGAGCCGAGCGCCTAGATAAATCGCCAGGCGAGATACCGACGCGCGAACGTGAAGGTGCTGCGAGCGCTGTCGGCGGACCGGATCATGCGAGTCCGGAGCTTAGAGGACTTCGCGCAGCGCGTCGAGGAAACGGACGTTGTGCGTAGGTGTGCCATAGGTCACACGCAGCGCGCCCTCCCGTCCCAGCGCCTTGCCGGCCCGTACGAGCACGCCGCGCTCGGCCAGTCCTTTGACGACCGCGGCCTCGTCGGCGTCGGCGGGCAGATCGAACCAGCAGAAGTTCGCCTGCGAGGCGGCCGGCGCGATCCCCAGCCGGTCCAGGCCGGCCTCGATCTCGATGCGGGCGCCGACCGCGCGCTCGACCCGCTCGGCAACGGCATCCTGGTGCTTGAGTGCCTCGATCGCCGCGGCCTGCGCGGCCGCATTGCAGAAGAACGGCTGGCGCACCGCGTCGACCGCGCGCACGAAGTCCTCGCCGCCGCAGAGCGCGAACCCGACGCGCAGCCCGCACAGTCCGTAGACCTTCGAGAACGTTCGCAGCAGGATGAGGTTCGGGTGGTCTGAGAGCAGATCGAGCGTCGCGTCGGGGTCGTCGAGCAGGTTGAACTCGCAGTAGGCCTCGTCGACGATCACCGCGATGTGACGCGGCACGGTGCGCACGAACGCGGCGATCTCGACGAACGGCAGCGCCGTCGAGGTCGGGTTGTTCGGATTGCAGACGATCACCAGTCGTGTCGCGGCGGTGATCTCCTGCGCCATCGCGCCGAGGTCGTGGGCGTCGTCGACGAGCGGCACCGTGATCGCCCGCGCTCCCGTCGCCGCCGCGAGGTGCGGGTAGACGCTGAACGACGGCCACGCGTAGATGAGCTCGGCGCCCGGCTCGAGCAGCGCCTCGCCGGCAGCGAGCAGGATGTCGCAGGAGCCGTTGCCGATCGCGATCCGGTTCGGGGCCACGCCGTAGCGGTTGCCGAGCGCGCGCCGCAGCGCGGAGCTCGCCGGGTCGGGATAGCGGTTGGCGCCCTCCAGCGCGCGCTGCGCCGCTCGCACGACGGCCGGCAGCGGCGGGTCGGGCGACTCGTTGGAGGCGAGCATCGCCACGTCGTCGGGCAGCGCGTAGCCGTCGGCGACGGGATAGACCGGGATGCGCCGGACGCGCGCGGAGAACTCGATCGGCATGCGGAGGATTGTGGCGAACGCGGCCGCGGGCGACGTCAGGATTCCAACCCGCCGACTCGGACCGCGCTCAGCTCGGCGCCGTCGCGCCCTCCTGGGCGATGAGGTAGCCGCCGTAGGCGACGAGCAGCCCGCCGAGGATGCCGCTGTAGGCACCGTAGCCCAGACCGCCGGTGTCGCGGATGAGCTTGATCGCCAGGACGACGAGCACGAACACCCCGGCGCTGAGCTGGATCTGCGACCACGGCACCGGCGGCTCGGGCAGGCGCAGCGTCGTCAAGCGCGCGATGGCGATCTGCACGATCATCACGAGCAGGAAGATGACCGCGGCGATCCCGTAGCCGCGGGCCGGCGGCTGGACGGCGGCGGGCGTCGGGTCAAACCCGATCTGATCGGCGACGAGCTGCTCGGTCGGGCTGAGGTCGACGGAGTGCCACGGCAGCAGGATCAGGTCGACGAGCAGCAGCAGCCCGGCGACGAGCACGATCCACTCGCCTTGCGAGAGCCTCCGCGTGGTCTGAGGACTCGCCATCGGCGCAGTGTCTCGCATCCCCGCCGCCGGGCCCTCCCCGAGCTACGCCAGGCGACCGTAGGCCTGGCCGATGGCGTAGCCGCCGTAGGCGAGCGCGAGCCCGAGCAGCACCCCGAGGAAGGCCCCGAAGCCGAGCACGTCGGTCTCCGCGATGAGCTTGATCAGCAGCATCAGCGCCACGGTGATCCCGGCGAAGGAGTGGACCTGCGACCACGGCACCGGCAGCTTCGGCAGCTCGACCGCGGTGAGCTTGTCGAGCACGATCTGCACGACCATGACGAGCGCCAGGATCAGCGCCACGATGCCGTAGAACGCGTTCGGCGACTGCACGCCGCTGCGTGTGCTGTCGACGCCGAGCCCGTCGGCGATCGCGGGAACGTCAAAGCTGTGCCACGGCAGGAACAGCAGGTCGATGATCAGCAGCACCCCGGCAAGCAGCACGATCCGCTCGCCCTGCGACAGCTTCGACAGGTCCATCGTCACTCCCCCTATCCGCGAAATTGACCCCGACGCGCCGATCCTACGCTGGCGCCCGGTCGCGACGCTACTGCGCGCCTTCGAGATCCTGGCGCAGCGCGCGCGCCTCGCCGAGATAGACGTGCCGGGCGACGTGGCTGTCGGGCGCGTGGTAGTGCATGAGCACGCGGATGATGCGCGGCAGCGAGCCCGGAACCGGCACCTCGCACGCGCACAGCAGCGGCACCTGCGTTGTGCGGACGTGATTGCTGCGCACCGCATCCGGACACCTGCATCGTCTCAGTACTCTCTCCGACATGGCTGACCCTTTCGGTGATGCAATGCAGCGTCAAACTGCTGGCGCCGATGCGGCCAATTGTGCACGCCTGAAAGCCATCGGGGCTGAGGCGGAAGCAGCGCGCCGGATGAACCTCTGTACGGCGCAGTTCCTGGCGGAGGTTGACCGCCGTGGCTACCTCGACGGCGGTCTTGAGTTCGACTGCCTTGACGGCTTCCGCGGCTGGCAGCTGCTCGCGCCCGATCCAGGAGGCAGAGACTGCGAATCGACGGCCGGGATCTTCTTGACGATCGATGGAACGTGGCTCACGATGCTCTTCGGTGCAACGCCGACTCAAATCGAGAACGCTGCGGCCTTGTTCGAGAACGGCCAACTGCATGGGGCACGACGGCCTCTCCGCGAACTGCGCCAGGAGCTTCAAAGGGTCGACGGCCCGGCGTTGACCGTCCGAATGCACTGTGGCTCGCAACTGCTGCCCCTGTACGGCGTCGACGCGGAATCCCTGCGCGATGCCGCATCGTTCGCAGCGCACTACTTGGCTGGCCTCGTCGAGCACCTACCACACCTTTACGGGCCCGAATACAGCTGCCCGCCGTCGGTTTCAAGCCCGTGACCTCTAGCGCGAAGCCGTGCGGTTTGACATGGTGCCCCGCCGATTCGGGAAACAACCTCAGAACC
>JBBSQG010000041.1:0-12576 GCA_038258125.1 Solirubrobacterales bacterium | reverse complement strand
GCGCATCGTGCGGGCGAGCGCGGCGGCGCCGGGCCCGTCGCGCTCCATCTCCTCGCCATAGCGCGAGAGGACGAACAGCGAGTAGTCGATCGCCAAGCCGAGGCCGAGGCCGATCGCGAGGTTCAGCGCGAAGATCGACAGCGCCGTCGCCTCGTTGAAGAGGCGCAGCCCGAGGAACGTCGTCATGATCGTCAGCAGCCCGACGAACAGCGGCAGCAGCGCTGCGATCGCGCCGCGAAAGACGACGAGCGACAGTCCGAACAGCAGCGGGAACGCGAGCAGCTCGGCCTTCGCGAGATCGGCCGAGACCTGGTCGCCGACTGCCGGGCCGGCGACCGCGCCGCCGCCGACGCTGACCCCGGCCACGCCGTCGAGCTTCGCCACGATCCGCTCGCCGGCCTCGTCGCCTTCGACGTCGTCGTCGATGTAGGCGGCGACGAAGCTCGAGCGCCCGTCGCGCGACACATACGGGCTGTGCGGGCGAGGGTCAGTCAGGGCCGAGGCCGTGCGCGCGATCGCCGGGTCGGCCTCGATCTGCGCCACGACGCTGCGCAGCTTCACGCGGCCGGCGACGCTGCGCACCGGCCCGTCGGAGCGGACGAGCACGACAATCCCGGGGCTGAGCCCGCTGCCGGTGGCCTCGCGCAGCTGCTTGCCGGTGACGTTGCTCTGCGACTGCGGGTCGATGAAGTCGATGTCGGGGTCGACGGACAGCTTGTTCGTGACCGGCGCCCCGAAGCCGGCGGCGACGGCGAGCAGCACAACGGTCGCGACAAGCACGCGGCGCGGTTGGGCGGTGACGAGGCGGGCGATCGCTGAAAGCATGGCGAGCGAGAGCGTAAGTGACTACTCACTCACGAGTCAAGCGCTCGGAAGCCTGGCGCGAAGATGTTCATAGCGAACATCAACGCGCCAGGCTCGCTTGTCGGATGGCAGGGCGTCGTCCGCGGGCGTCGCGCGGTCAGGCGGGCGCGATCCCGGCCTGCGCGACGCCGGCCTGCAGCTCGTCGAGGCCGAACCCGTCGACCGGGCCGAGCGCGCCGGCCCCGCACAGACCGCCGCCGGCCGCTCGCAGCGCACCCCAAGCGAGGATCGCGCCGGTGAAGTCGTAGGGGTTGGTGCCGGTCAGCCGCACCGTGGCCAGGGCGGTGCCGCGCGCGTCGGAGGCCACGGCGACGATGTGTGAGCGCGCCCGCGCGCGCGTGGCCGCGTCGGGTCCGCCCGTCGAGCCCGGCACAAGCCGGCCCGCGGTCGCGCCGATCGCGCCGCGCACGCCCGGGACCTTCGTAGCGAGCGCCGTCGCGGCCGAGATCGCCTGCAGGGGGCGCGACGCTGCGCCGAACCAGCCCAGCCAGACGCGCGCGTCACGCAGTCCGGCGTGCACGCGCGGGAGCGCGAACTGCTCGCTGGCCCCGATCGAAACGGCGGGGCGGCCGTCGAAGGAGCGCACGTCGCGGGCCGTGCGCCGGTTCACCAGCCGGCCGCCTTCGAAGGTGTACGCCGGCTCGGCGAGCATCCCGACCGCCGATGCCCGCGTGCCGCCGCTCGGCTTCGCGTCGCCGCTGACGACGTAGCCGACGTCGACGCTGACCGCGCGCTCGCCCGCCTCGCGCAACGCGAGCGCGCCCGCGAGGTTGCCTGGCACGTAGTCGTAGCCGAACGCCGTCAGCAGGCCGCAGCCGGCCGCCTCGGCGGCGTCGCCGAAGCGCTCGAACACCGTCTGGATGAACGGCGGCTCGCCCGTCGAGTCGATGTAGTGCGCGCCGGCGTCGACGGCGGCGCGCAGGGCTGGATCGCCCCAGCGCATGAAGGGGCCGACCGTCGCGACGAGCACGTCGCCGCGCTCCACCAGCGCGCGGAGGGTCGCGGGCCGGGCGACGTCGGCGACGGCGTGCTCGAGACCGCCGAGCTCGGCGGCCAGCCGTTGCAGGCGGTCGGCCGAGCGCCCGGCGAGCAGCGGCGTCGCGCCGGCTGCGACGAGCGCGCGCGCCGTCAGCTGTCCCGTGTATCCCGTCGCCCCGAACAGCACGATCCGTCCGCTCATCCGCGCCACGCTACATAACGTCTCCATGGCGTCGGGCCAAGTACCCTCAGCTACAGCGATGGACGAACGGGTCCTGGCCGAGAGGCTGATCACCTACGACACGTCCACCGGCGACGGCCTGCGCGCGGCGGTCGGGTTCGTGAAGGGCTGGCTCGAGGCCCGCGACGTCCCGGTCACGGGCCGCGAGTTCGGCGGCCTGCCGGTGGTGCTCGCCGACATCGGTCCGGCGACGGGCCCCTGCGTGATCCTGCACGGCCACGTCGACGTCGTGCCAGCGCACGCCGACCAGTTCGTGCCGCGCGCCGAGGGCGACCGGCTGATCGGCCGCGGCGCCTACGACATGAAGGGCGGCCTCGCGGCGATGATGTGCGCCGTCCACGACGTGGCCCAGAACGGTCGCGTCCGCGTGCGCTTCATCTGCGTGCCCGACGAGGAGTCCGACAACCTTGACTTCCGCTGCACCGACGCGCTCGTCCAGGAGGGGCTGCGGGCGGACTTCGCGATCACCGGCGAGCCGACCGACCTGCACATCGGCGTCCAGGCGAAGGGGGTGCTCGCCGTCCGCGTCGAAGTCGGCGGCACCGCCGCCCACGGATCGACGCCGTGGCTCGGCGACAACGCGATCCTCAAGGCATACGACGTCTTCCGACGCATCGAGACCTTACGATTCAGCCGGGAGTCGTCCGATCTCTTCGACCGCCCGTCGATCAACGTCGCGCGGATCGTCGGCGGTGACGCCTTCAACAAGGTGCCGGACCGCTGCACGATGGATGTCGATATCCGCTACCTGCCCACCCAAGATCCGAGCGAGATCCTCGCGGACATCCGCGCGATCGAGGACGTCCAGATCGTGAAGACCTTCCAGCGCGCGCCGGCCAAGGTGTCGCGCTCCAACCCATATGTGCGGGCGCTACGCGAGGCGGTCTCAAACTCACTCGACGACGAGGCGCTTTCGATCGGCCGCGACGGTGCCTCGGATGCGATCTCCTTCCTGGAGGCGGGCATCCCGGCGGTCGAGTTCGGCCCGACCGGGGGCGGTCACCACGGCCCCGAGGAGTGGGTCTCGATCGACTCGCTGGCCCGCTACCGGCGCGCACTGCGCGACTTCGTCACCGGCCTGCCCGACTGGCTCGCCCGCCCCGACGCCCGCGGCCCCGCGGGCGCGGCCGAGCGGCCGCCGCTGCGCGCCGTCGACGGGGGGCTCGCCTAGTGGCCCGTCCGGCAGGTACTCGCACGCTTACCGACCGGACGCGCCACTCGTGAGCGTCTACGAGGGCGACGGCTCGCCGCACCTGATCCGCGCCATGTGGAAGCGCTTCGCGCTGGGTGCCCTGCTCGTCGTGCTGCTGTCGGCGACCGCGGTCGCCAGCGGCGTGCTGCTGCAGGTGCACGAGACGATTGCGATCTTCCAGAAGGAGTCGACGCCGATCCCCGGGATCAAGAACGAGCTCGACAACGTGGCGCCTGGCGGTCCGCAGACGATCCTCGTGCTCGGCGCCGATCGCCGCTACGGCGACGGCAAGGGCATCCCGGTGCGCTCGGACACGATCATCGTCGTGCGCCTGGACCCCGACAAGAAGGCGACGGCGGTGATGTCGATCCCGCGCGACCTGAAGGTCGAGATCCCCGGCTACGGGACCGGCAAGATCAACACCGCGTACGCGCTCGGCGGGCCCAAGCTCACGGTCCGCACCGTCAAGGCGCTGCTGAACCTGCCGATCAGCCACGTCGTCAACGTGAACTTCAACGGTTTTCAGCGGGCGGTCAATCGCCTCGGCTGCGTGTTCGTCGACATCGACCGGCGTTACTTCAACGACCGCGGCGGACCGGGTGGCTACGCGACGATCGACGTCGACCCCGGCTACCAGAAGATGTGCGGATCGGACTCGCTGGACTACGTGCGCTACCGCCATACCGACGACGACTTCGTGCGCGCCGCCCGCCAGCAGGACTTCCTGCGCCAGGCCAAGGACCAGGTTGGCCTGGGCAAGGTCTTCGGCGACCGCAACGAGCTGCTGAAGATCTTCGGCAAGTACACCCAGACCGACATCGCGCGTGACAACGACGCGGCGATCCTGCGCCTGATCAAGCTCGCCTACGACTCCACGAAGCACCCGATCCAGGAGGTGAAGTTCCGCGGCGCGCAGTCCAGCGACCCCGAGTTCGTCGAGATCTCCCAGGAGGACCTGCAGAAGACCGTCGACGACTTCATCGACGTCGGGCTCGGCGCGTCGCTGGAGGCCGCGCAGTCCGACGACCAGCAGGAGCGCAAGAAGCCCAAGCGCATCAAGCCGCGCAAGACGCTGGCCAAGGGGCTCGTGCTGCGCCGCGAGGCGGGCGAGAACCACGTGCTGACGATCGACGCCAAGCAGAAGAAGCTGCCGATCTACTTCCCGAAGGCGATCGTCGCGCGCGGCGGCTACCAGCGCGAGAGCCCGCGCCTGTACGACATCTACGACCGCAACAAGAACAAGTACCGCGCCTACCGGCTCGTGCTTTCGGAGGGCGACAACGGCCAGTACTACGGCGTGCAGGGCATGACCTGGAAGGCGCCGCCGATCCTCGACAACCCGACCGACGAGGTGCGCATGCGCAAGCGCACCTACAAGCGCTACTTCGACGGCAAGAGGATCCGGCTCATCGCCTGGGAGACGTCGAAGGCCGTCTACTGGGTCTCCAACACGCTCAACAAGAAGCTGACCAACCAGCAGATGATGGATATCGCCCGTTCCCTGCAGCGGATCGGGCAGTAGCTCTGCTGGGACGCCGCCGCTCGCGTGCCGCTGTCTCGCGCGCGGCGCACGTGGTGCCACCGCGGCCCGGCCGCCATATGGCGAAGGGCTTTCTGGCCGGCGGGGCGATCGTCGTGCTGCTGACGGCGGTGACCGTCGGCGGTGGAGCGCTGCTGTTCCTGCACGGGCTGTTCGACAATGCTCGCCCCCAGCCTCTGCCCGGCGGCACCGGTCTCGGCGTCACGCTGAAGGACGTCCGCCCGGGCGATCCGCAGACGATCCTCGTGCTCGGAACCGACCACCGCTACGGCGTCAGTGCCACCACGGAGCCGATCCGCTCCGACACGATGATGGCCGTCCACCTCGACCCCGGCCGCGGCGCCACGACGGTGATGTCGTTCCCGCGCGACCTGCAGGTGCAGATCCCCGGCCACGGCACGAACAAGATCAACGCCGCCTACGCGATCGGTGGCGCCAAGCTCGCCGTCGAGACCGTCGACGCGCTCGGCCTGGAGATCTCCCATGTCGTCGGCGTCGACTTCCACGGCTTCGGCCGCGCCGTCAACACGCTCGGCTGCGTCTACGTCGACGTCGACCGGCGCTACTTCAACGACAACCACCCGCCCGTCGACAGCCAGGTGCCGTACGCAGCGATCGACCTCAAGCCCGGCTACCAGCGGCTGTGCGGCAGCCAGGCGCTGGACTACGTGCGCTTCCGCCACCTCGACGACGACTTCGTCCGCGCCGCGCGCCAGCAGAGCTTCCTGCGCCAGGCCAAGAGCCAGGTCGGGCTCGCGAAGGCGCTGGACGAGCGCGACGAGCTGCTGTCGATCGTCTCGAAGTACAGCGAGAGCGATCTCGCGGACGCCAGCGACGCGACGATGTTCGGCCTGCTCAAGCTCGGCTACGAGGCGTCGCAAGTCCCCGTCCAGCAGATTCCGTTTCCGCCGACCCAGCGCGGCGAGAACGAGTCGCAGATCGTCTCGCCGCAGGCGTTGCGGCGGGCGCTCGCACGGCTCGAGCGCGGCGGCAGCGTGAGCGGCGGCGGTGGTCGGACCGGCGTGTCGGGCAGTCGGCCGGGCTCATCGGGATCTGCGAGCGCCCGCACCGCGCCGGGGCTCGTCGCGGCGCCTGACGAGGGCGAGCGGCTGGCGCTGCCGACCGCCGCCAAGCTCGCCGGCCGGATGACGGTCATGTACCCGAAGCTGCGGCTGGCGCGCGGCGGCTACGCCAGCGCCGAGCCGGTGCGCGCCTATTCGATCAAGCATGCCGGCGGCGGCTCGCACGTCGCCTACCGGCTGACTCTCTGGCAGGGCGACGACGGCCAGTACTACGGGGTCCAGGGGACGACGTGGCGCTCGCCGCCGATCCTCGACGATCCGACCGACCGGCGGCGGATGCGTGGCCGGACCTATCTGCGCTACTTCGACGGCTCCCGCCTGCGGATGGTCGCTTGGAAGACCAAGCGCGCGGCGTACTGGGTCTCCAACACGCTCTCGCTGCGGCTGACCAACGCGCAGATGATGGCCGTCGCGCGGTCGCTGCAGCGGGTCGGCCAGTAACGTCCCCGCGCGCATGAGCAACGAACGTCAACCGATCGGCGTCATCGGCACCGGCTACGTGGGACTGGTCACCGCGGCCGGATTCGCGCACCTCGGCAGCGACGTCTACTGCATCGACATCGACGCCGACAAGATCGCGCGTCTGAAGGCCGGCGAGATCCCGATCTACGAGCCGGGGCTGGCCGAGATGGTCGCCGAGCACCGCGACCGGCTGCACTTCTCGACGGACATCACCGAGGCGCTCGAGCACGCCCGGCTGCTGTTCGTCGCCGTCGGCACGCCGCCGACGTACTCCGGCGACGCCGACCTCAGCGCGGTGCATGCCGTCGTCCACGCGATCCCCGCATCGGACCGCCATGCGCTCGTCATGAAGTCGACCGTGCCGGGCGGCACCGGCGCGGCGATCAAGCGCGTGCTCGCCGAGGAGGGCAAGCAGGGACTCAGCTACGTCTCGTGCCCGGAGTTCCTCAAGGAGGGCTCGGCGATCAAGGACTTCCTGAATCCCGATCGCGTCGTCGTCGGCGATGACGGCGACTGGGCGGGTGACGCCGTCGTCGAGCTCTACGCGCCGCTCGACGCGCCGCTCGTGCGGACCGACATCGCCTCGGCCGAGATGGTCAAGCTCGCCTCCAACGCCTTCCTCGCGACGAAGATCTCGTTCATCAACGAGATCGCCAACGTCTGCGAGGAGACCGGCGCCGACGTCATCGAGGTCGCGCGGGGGATGGGCCTGGACGACCGCATCGGACACAAGTTCCTGCAGGCGGGGATTGGATTCGGCGGATCATGTTTCCCGAAGGATGTGAACGCGCTCAAGCAGCTCGCCGGCAACTCCGGCTACCACTTCCAGCTGCTCAACGCGGTGATCGAGGTCAACGAGCTGCAGAAGCGGCGCGTCATCAGCAAGCTGCAGAAGCACCTCGGCTCGCTCGTCGGGCGCACGATCACGCTGCTCGGCCTGGCCTTCAAGCCCAACACCGACGACATGCGCGAGGCGTCCTCGCTCGTGCTCAGCGCGCGGCTGCAGGCCGATGGGGCGAAGGTGCGCGTCTACGACCCGGTCGCCGAGGAAGAGGCGCGCCGGCTGATCCGCGGCGTGCATTTCGCCGGCGATGCGATGGAGGCGGTCAGCGGGGCCGACGCCGTCGTGCTCGTCACCGAGTGGGACGAGTTTCTCGATCTGGACTGGTCGCAGGTCGCCGCGGCGATGGCCGGGACGCTCGTGCTCGACGGGCGCAACGCGCTTGATCGCGACGCGATCGCCGCTGCCGGGCTGACCTACGAGGGCATCGGGCGCGGAACGCTGACATCCTTGCGCTGATGGAGCAGGCATCGGCACATCGCGATCGGTCTGCATGCAGGCGGTGATCCTCGTCGGCGGGGAGGGCACCCGGCTGCGTCCGCTGACCTCGAACCTGCCCAAGCCGGTCGTCGCGCTCGTCGACCGGCCGATGATGGCCTACATGTTCGAGTGGCTGCACGGACACGGCGTCGACGACGTGATCATGTCCTGCGGCTTCAAGGCGACGAAGGTGCGCGACGTGCTCGGCGACGGACGGGAATACGGAATACGCCTGCGCTTCGTCGAGGAGCCCGACCCGCGCGGCACGGCAGGCGCGCTGAAGTTCGCCGAGGATCTGCTCGACGAGCGCTTCCTCATGCTCAATGGCGACGTGCTCACCGACCTGGACCTGAGCGCGCAGATCGCCCAGCACGAGGCGACCGGCGCGACGGGGACGCTGGCCCTCGTCCCGGTGCCCGACCCCTCCAGCTACGGGCTCGTGCGCCTGCGCGCGAACAACGCCGTCGACGAGTTCCTCGAGAAGCCCTCGGCCGACACCGTCCTGGACACGAACCTCATCTCGGCCGGCGCCTACGTCCTGGAGCACTCCGTGCTCGACATGATCGCGCCGGACAAGAACGTCTCGATCGAGCGCGAGATCTGGCCGGCGCTCGTCGACCACGGGCTGTACGGCTACGTCGACGGCGACGCCTACTGGATCGATGTCGGCACACCCGAGCGCTACCTGCAGGCGACGTTCGACATCCTGGAGGGCAACGTCCGCACGGCGGTCATCGCCAAGCTCGGCGACGGCTATCTCGCCGTCGATCCCACGGCACAGGTCGATGGTCGCGCGGTTCCCCCCGCGATCGTCGGTCCCGGCGCCACGGTCTCCGCGGGGGCGCACGTCGGCAGCCTCGCGGTGCTCGGCGCGGACGTCCACGTCGGCGCCGGCTCCGTCGTCGAGCGCGCGGTCGTCCTCGACGGCGCCCGGATCGGCGAGGACTGCGTCCTGCGCGACTGCATCGTCGCGCCCGGCGTCACGATCGGCGACCGCAGCCAGGTCATCGGCGGCGCGATGCTTGGCGAAGGCGTCTCGATCGGCGCCGACAACGTCATCGCGCGCGGTGCGCGCCTATTCCCCGGCATGGAGGTACCCGATGGCGGCCTCGCCTTCTGAGACGACCGATCTGAAACTCGACGCGGAGACGATCGCCGCGGTCGACGTCTCCGACATGCTCGCCGACATCGTCGGCCTGCCCGAGCACCTGCGCGACGCGCTGTGGAAGGTCGAGTCGGCCAACCTGCAGCCGTGGGACTGGCCGGGCGGCCTCGTGGTCGCCGGGATGGGCGGTTCGGCCGTCGGCGGCGCGCTGGCCCGCGCGATGCTCGGCGACCACGCCTCGCGTCCCGTCCTCGCCTCGCGCACGTATGGCCTGCCGGCCTGGACGACGCCCGACACGACCGTCCTGTGCGCCTCCTACTCGGGCAACACCGAGGAGACGCTCGCCTGCTACGAGGCGGCGGGGGCGCTCGGCGCTCGGCGCGTCGCGGTCTGCAGCGGCGGCAAGCTCGCCGAGCTCGCGCGCGCCGACGGCGTGCCGGTGATCCCGGTCGCGGGTGGCTTTCAGCCGCGCGCGGCCGTCGCCTACATGACCGTCGCGGCGCTCGAGGTCGCGGGGATGTGCGGCGCCGGCCCGCGGATGGGCGCCGAGATCGACGTCGCTGCAGATCATCTGGAGCAGCTCGTCGTCGAGTGGGGCGCCGACGGCGCCGAGGGGTGCGAGGCCAAGGCACTCGCGCGCGGGCTGCACGACAGCGTGCCGGTCATCGCCGGCTCGGGCCTGACGACCCCGATCGCCTACCGCTGGAAGACGCAGTTCAACGAGAACGCGAAGATTCCGGCGTTCACGCACGAGCTGCCCGAACTGGACCACAACGAGGTCGTCGGCTGGCTGGGCGCCTCGGCGCTCGGGCGCTTCGCCGCGGTCTTCCTCGACGACAGCGACACCCATCCGCGCGTCAAGGAGCGGATCGCGCTGACGCGCGAGCTGATCGGCGAGCACGCGACGGGTACGTACGTCGTGCAGTCGCGCGGCCACACGGCGGTCGAGCGGGTGCTCTCGCTCGTGCTGCTCGGCGACCTCGTCTCGCTCTACGTCGCCATCCTGCGCGGCGTCGATCCGACGCCGGTCGACGTGCTCGTCGCGCTCAAGGACCGCCTGGCCGCGAGCGCGTAGTCTCCGCCGCCTGCTACCGCCGCAGCGACGCCCGACGCGGCTGTCTACACTCCGTAGACGGATGGCTCTCGCTGACCGCACCTACTCGTTTCGTGCTCCCGCGCAATTCGCCGAGCGGTTGCTGGCCGCCGAGCGCGCCTATCGGTCGCTTGTGCGCGACCCCGCGACCGCGGCCCGCATCACCCGCGAGCTCGAGATCGAATTGCAGCGCGGACTTCGTCAGGGGGACGAGCGTGCGAGGGTCCAGGGTCCGCTTCTGCGAGCGGTCACCGGCGCATTCGTCACCGCAGTCGAGCGGGCGATGGGCGAGGAGCTCCTGGTCGACGAGTTGCGTGCGTTTGATCGCGCCGATCTCGACGGCGACGACGAGCGACGTGCGCTGCTACAGGCCACGACTCTCGGGCACGACGACTGACGCGGTGCTCGAGCGCGGTGACGTCGGCTGGGCGACGCTGCCTGGCATCGGCCGCAAGCCTGTCGTGGTGGTGTCGTCCAGAGTGGTATCGGTCGCGTTGCGCCCAGTCGTCGCGCGGATCACGAGCATCGAGCGCGATCGCCCGCTGCCTACCGCGGTGGCACTCGAGGACGGAGAGGTGGCAGGACTGCCGGCGCGCTCATGGATCATCTGCCACGACCTGGCCACGCTCGCCGGGGACGAACCGCTCGAGCGGCTTGGAGCGTTGTCGCCCGCTCGCATGGTCGACGTCGAGGAGGCGCTACGCGCCGTTCTTGATCTTTGACCGTTGGATCCAGGGAACCTTGACACGACCGTGGTAAGGTTTGCCACGGATGACTGCCCTGACGATCCAGGAGGCCGCGCAGACCCCGGACTGGTCGCCGCGCATGCTGCGCGACATCGAGCGGGCCGGGCTCATCGAGCCCCAGCGCTCGGAGGCCGGCTACCGCCTGTACGGCCCCGGTGAGCTGCAGCGTCTGCGGACGCTGCGCGAGCTCGCCACCCGCTACGGGATCGGGCTCGCCGAGATCGGCTTCGCGCAGCGGCTGCGCCGCGACGAGGAGCTCGCCGGCGCCGTGGACGCGTGGTTCGAGACCGAGCCGCGGCGCCCAGAAGACGTCCCGCCGGCCGAGTGGCTGCGCTGGGAGCAGGACAAGCACTCAAAGCTCCTGGCGCTCGCCGCCAGCGCCACCACACCGGCGACATCGCACGCCTGACCTGAGGAGAAGCCAGCATGAACCCACCCACCGCCGCCGTCGACACGAAGCAGGACTTCAAGGTCGCCGACCTGTCGCTCGCCGACTACGGCCGCAACGAGATCATCCTCGCCGAGCACGAGATGCCCGGCCTCATGCAGACCCGCGCGGAGTACGCCGACGCGCAGCCGCTGAAGGGCGCCCGCATCATGGGCTCGCTGCACATGACGATCCAGACCGCCGTGCTGATCGAGACGCTCACCGCGCTCGGAGCCGATGTGCGCTGGTGTTCCTGCAACATCTTCTCCACCCAGGACCACGCCGCCGCCGCTGCTGTCGTCGGCCCCGAGGGCACCGTCGACGACCCACAGGGCGTGCCGATCTTCGCCTGGAAGGGCGAGACGCTCGACGAGTACTGGTGGTGCACCGAGCAGGCGCTGAACTGGCCGGGCGAGGACGGCCCCAGCCTGATCCTCGACGACGGCGGCGACGCCACGATGCTCGTCCACAAGGGCGTCGAGTACGAGGCCGCCGGTGCCGCCCCCGATCCGTCGACCGGTGAGTCAGAGGAGTTCGTCGCCTTCCTGAAGGTGCTCAACCGCTCGCTCGAGGACGATTCGCAGCGCTTCACGAAGATGGCCGCAGGCATCATCGGCGTCTCGGAGGAGACCACGACCGGCGTCGGGCGGCTCTACCAGATGGCCAAGCAGGACCAGCTCCTGTTCCCGGCGATCAACGTCAACGACTCCGTGACGAAGTCGAAGTTCGACAACCTCTACGGCTGCCGCCACTCACTCGTCGACGGCATCTTCCGCGGGACCGACGTCATGCTCGCCGGCAAGGTCGCGGTCGTCTGCGGCTACGGCGACGTCGGCAAGGGCTCGGCCGCCTCGCTGCGCGCTCAGGCCTGCCGCGTCGTCATCACCGAGATCGACCCGATCTGCGCCCTGCAGGCGGCGATGGAGGGCTACGAGGTCCAGACGATCGAGGACGTCGTCGACAGCGCCGACGTGTTCATCACGACGACGGGCAACAAGGACATCATCACCGCCGAGCACATGGGGCGGATGAAGCACCACGCGATCGTCGGCAACATCGGCCACTTCGACAACGAGATCGACGTCGCGGGCCTGGAGAAGACCCCCGGCATCGAGCGCGTGAAGATCAAGCCGCAGGTCGACAAGTGGGTCTTCCCCGATGGCCACGCGATCATCCTGCTGTCGGAGGGGCGCCTGCTGAACCTCGGCAACGCGACCGGTCACCCGTCGTTCGTGATGTCCAACTCGTTCACGAACCAGACACTCGCGCAGATCGAGCTGCACACGAACAACGACGCGTATGACAAGCAGGTCTACGTGCTCTCCAAGGAGCTCGACGAGAAGGTCGCGCGCCTGCACCTCGCCGCGGTCGGCGCGAAGCTCACGGTGCTCTCGCCCGAGCAGGCCGAGTACATCGGGCGCCCGGTCGACGGCCCCTACAAGTCGCACGAGTATCGCTACTAGACCCGCGCGGCCGCAGCCTGCGCACTCAGTGGCGGACCTGTCCCTGGCCGACGCCGGGCAGG
>JBBSQG010000040.1:0-12699 GCA_038258125.1 Solirubrobacterales bacterium | reverse complement strand
CTGATCGCACGCGACCGCGGCCTCGCCGCCGGGCTCGACAGCCCGCTCGTCGCCCTGCCCTGACGACGCACGGGCTTGCCGGCGGGTGACTAGGCGGCCAGCGGCGCCGGCGGGCTCTGCTGCACGGGCCCCGGACCCGGATCGAACGGCGGCCAGTCCTCGGTGACGAGGGCGAAGTACACGTTCGCGCGCAGGTAGAACGCCATCGGCATGCGCATCGCCTCCATCAGCCCCGGCGGGGTCTTGCCGGTGATCACCGCGACGACCCAAATCGCGACCGCGACGACGAACAGCCAGATCGAGAAGACGTACTGCACGATGTAGATCGGGATCGCCAGGATCGCCCGGAAGAACGTCTTCAGGCGGCTGTACTCCTGCTTTGGCGGGGCGATCGAGAAGACGAGCGGGTACTCGGGATGCTCGCCGCCATCGAACGGCGGGAAGTCGTCGGTGATGAGGTACATGTAGCCGTACACCCGCGCCGCGTAGCGCAGGAAGCCACACGCGAAGTCATACAGTCCGGCCGGCCAGCGTCCGGTGAAGACGATCGCGAACCACGCGAGCACCACGACGACGATGAACGCGATGCCGTAGAGGCACATCCAGATCAGGTGGGGGATCACGCACAAGAAGCGGAAGAACACCGTCAGCCGGTTGCGCTGCTCGGGCGGGTTCTGCGCGTACACGACGGGATATGTGGTCATGGCTATGTCTACACCGGCCCCCGGGCAGGATCAAGGCGCGTTGGCGCTCCGCTGCCGGTGCGCCCGTTAGCTCGCCCGTTGCGTCACTCGCTGCTCGCAGCAGTACACGTTGACGCTGCCTGCGCGCGCGAATCCGGCGAGCGTCATCCCGCGGTCGGCGGCGAGCTCGATCGCCAGCGAGGTCGGCGCTCCGACGCCGACGAGAATCGGGGCGCCCGCGACGGCCGCCTTCTGCACGAGCTCGAATGACAGCCGCCCGCTGACGCACAGGATCATGCCGGCCAGCGGCAGCCCGCCGTCGAGCAGGGTGCGCCCGACGACCTTGTCCATCGCGTTGTGGCGCCCGACGTCCTCGCGCGCCAGCAGCAGCTCGCCGCCGGCGTGAAACAGGCCCGTGGCGTGCATCCCGCCGGTGCGTCCGAAGGCCGGCTGGCGCAGTCGATCGGGGAGCGCGGCCAGCAGCGCGCGCGCGACGAGCGGACCGTCGGGCAGCGGCGGCGCGTGGACGGCGACCTCCTCCAGCGAGCCCTTGCCGCAGACCCCGCACGACGACGTCGTGTAGAAGCGTCGCGCGCCGGGATCGCGCAGCAGCGGGCCGCGCACGTCGACGATGTTGGCGGCGAGGTCGCTCGTCGGGCCCGCGGCGTGCGGGGCGTCGATCAGCCCCTCGCCGTAGAGGAAGCCGAGCGCGAGCTCCTCGTCGTGGCCGGGCGTGCGCATCGTGATGGTCAGCGCGGCGCCGTCGACGCGGATCTCCAGCGGCTCCTCGACGGCCACCTCGTCGCGCTCGCCGTCGCGCCGCACGACGGCCGTCATCCGGCCGGCGACGGGCCCGTCGCCGGCCCCGTCCGAGCCGGTCACCGGCTCACGGGGCGCCGGCGATCACCGGTGTCAGGCTGGCCCGCTCGGCGACGGGCCGCACGTCGACCGCGACGACCTTGTACTCCGGGCAGGACGTGTTGACGTCGGCCGACGGGCCGATCAGCAGGTTCGTGCGAACCTCCGGGAAGTGAAAGGCGGTGAACACGTGGCCGGGCTCGATGCGCTCGGTCACGCGGGCGGCGAGCTCGATCCGCCCGTACGGGCTGCGCACCGAGACGAGGTCGCCGTCGCCGACCCAGAGCCGGGCAGCGTCGTCGGGATGCAGCTCCAGCCAGTCGCTGGGCAGCAGCTCGAGATTGCCGGTGCGCCGGGTCATCGTGCCCGCGTTGTAGTGCTCCAGGCGCCGGCCGGTGACGAGCACGAGCGGGAACTCGTCGGACACCTCGCTGCCCGGCGGCTTGTAGGGCAGCGCCGCGAGCCGCGCCCGGCCACCCGGGAGCGCGAAGTGATCGCCGTAGAGGATCGGCGAGTCGGTCCCGTCGGCGGCGACCGGCCACTGCAGACCGTGGCGGCCGACGCGCGCGTGCGAGACCCCGGCCCAGTCGGGCGTCAGCGCGGCGACCTCGTCCATCACGTCGGCCGGAGTCTCAAACGGCATCTGGTGACCCAACGCGGCCGAGATCGTCGTCAGGATGTCGAAGTCCGTTCGCGCCTCTCCCGGCGGCTCGATCGCCGCGTCGACGAGCTGGATGCGCCGCTCGGCGTTCGTGAACGTCCCGCTCTTCTCCAGAAATGAGGATGCCGGCAGCACGACGTCGGCGTAGCGCGTCGTCTCGTTCTCGAAGATGTCCTGCACGACGAGGAACTCGAGCGCCTCCAGCGCGGCGACGACGTGCGTCGTGTTCGGGTCGGTCTGCGCGACGTCCTCGCCGAAGATGTACATCGCCTTCAGCTCGCCGGCGACCGCGGCGTCGAACATCTCGGGGATCTTCATGCCGCGTTCGCGCTTCATCGTCACGCCCCAGCGAGCCTCGAAGCGGCGTGCGACATCGTCGTCGAGCACCGACTGATAGCCGGTGAACGTGTCGGGCAGCGCGCCCATGTCCGACGAGCCCTGGACGTTGTTCTGCCCGCGCAGCGGCAGCAGCGCCGAGCCCGGCCGGCCGACCTTGCCGCACATGAGCGCGAGGTTGCAGATCAGCCGCGCGACCTCCGAGCCGTAGCGGTGCTCGGTGACGCCCAAGCCCCAGAGGATCGACGCCTCGCCGGCCTCGGCGTAGATGTGCGCGGCGCGCTCGAGGTCGGCGGCGGGGATCGCGCTGATGCGCTGCACGTCGGCCGGCGTGTAGGCGGCGAGCAGATCCTCGAGCGCCTCCCAGCCCTCGGTGCGTGCGTCGAGGAACGCGCGGTCGACGAGCCCGTCGCGGGCGACGACGTGCGCGAGCCCGAGCATCACCGCGGCGTTGGATCCCGGCCGCGCGCTGAGGTGCAGCACGCCGTAGTCGGCCAGCTCGATCCGGCGCGGGTCGATCGTGACGAGCTTGAGGCCGCGCAGCGTCGCCTGCTTGATCCGGGCGCCGGCGACCGGATGGCCCTCGGTCGGGTTGGCGCCGATCAGGATCGCCGCCCCGGCGTGCTCGATGTCATCAAACGAGCCGGTCGCGCCCGACAGGCCGAGTGACTGGCGTAGCGCCCAGGAGGTGGGGGAGTGGCAGACGCGCGAGCAGTTGTCGATGTTGTGCGTGCCGATCGCGGCGCGCATCAGGCGCTGCATGACGTAGCAGTCCTCGTTCGTCGCGCGCGAGGAGGCCAGGCCGGCGATTGCGTCGGGCCCGCCGGCGCCGTCGCGGATCCGCGTCAGCTCGCCGACGATGCGGGCGATCGCCTCCTCCCACGTCGCCGGGCGCAGCTCGCCGCCGCGGGCGTCGCGGATCAGCGGGGTGCGCAGGCGGTCGCGCTTGCGGCTGAAGCCGTGCGCGAAGCGGCCCTTCAGGCAGGTGTGGCCGTGGTTGGCGGGCCCGTCGAGCGCCGGGCTGATCGACACGACGCGGCCGCCGACGGCGTGCGCCTCCAGCCGGCAGCCAACGCCGCAGTAGCCGCACGTCGTCGTGACGTCGCGATCGAAGCGCTCGCTGGGTGTCGTCGCCATCGCCGGTCCTCCTACCCCTCCGCCAGCGCGAGCAGGGAGATCTCGGTGATCGCGTCGGTCGGGCAGGTGTCCGCGCAGGCCCCGCACGACACGCACGTCGAGTCGCGAAAGCCCTGATCGAGGCCGGCGGCGATGTTCGCCTGCAGGCCGCGGCCGGTCGCCGTCAGTGCGAAGGCGCCCTGGATCTCGTCGCAGGCGCGCACGCAGCGCCCGCAGGAGATGCACAGCTCGTGATGCAGCGCGAGGTAGGGGTGGCGCTCGTCGTGGGCGGGCGCGTGCTGCTCGCCACGCCAGCGCACGCTGTCGTGGTCCAGACCGAACCACGCGGCGATCCGCGCGAGCTCCGTGTGCGGCGCCGGTGCCGTCGGCAGCTCGGACAGCACGAGCTCGACGGTCGCGGCGGCAACGCGCACGGCCGTCGCGTCGCGGGTGTCGACGATCATCCCGTCGCGGCACGGCGTCGTACAGGCCGCCACGGGTCCGGAGACGTCGTCGACGCCCACCATGCAGACACGGCAGGCGCCGAACGACTCCTGGCGCTCGTCGAAGCAGAGCGTCGGGATGAAGTCGCCCAGAGCGCGGGCAGCCCCGAGCACCGTGGTGCCGGGTGCGACCTCCGTCTGGAGTCCGTCGATCTCGATGTGGATGCTCATGCGATTCCGAGGGCCTCGGGGAAGTGTGCCAGCAGGCTGCGCAGCGGTGCCGGCATTCCGCTGCCGTGGGCGCAGAGCGAGCCGAGCTCGAGCGTCTCCAGCAGTGCCTCGAGGCTCGCGCGGTCGACTGGCGTGCCGGCGGCGAACATCTCGTGGGCGCGGCGCAGACCGATCCGGCAGGGGAAGCACTTGCCGCAGCTCTCTGCGGCGCCGAAGTGCAGCAGGTGCGTGGCGAGCGCGCGCATGTCGGTGCGCTCGTCGAATGCGACGATGCCGCCGTGGCCGAGCATGCAGCCGACGGCATCGAGCGCCTCGAAGTCAAACGGCGTGTCGAGCAGCGAGGCGGGCAGGATCCCGCCGAGCGGCCCGCCGATCTGCAGCGCCTTGATCGCGTGGCCGTCGACCAGGCCGCCGGCGACGTCCTCGCACAGCTCGCGCACCGACGTCCCGAAGCAGACCTCGTAGACGCCCGGCAGGGCGAAGCGCTCGTTGAAGCAGACGAGCTTTGAGCCGGTGGTCGGGCTGTCGGGGCTGAGCGACGCGTAGAGCTCGGCGCCATCGCGCGCGACGAGCGGGATGTTGCAGAGCGTCTCGACGTTGTTGACGACGGTCGGCATTCCGTGCAGTCCGCGCTGGGCGGGAAACGGCGGCCGCGCCGAGACCGCGCCGCGCAGGCCCTGCAGGCAGGCCAGCAGCGCGGTCTCCTCGCCGACGACGTAGGACCCGGCGCCCTCGACGACCGTCACGTCGAAGGCGAAGTCCGCGCCGAGCACGCTGGCGCCGAGCACGCCGTCGCGGCGCGCCTGCGCGATCGCGGCCTCCAGCAGCGGCTTGGAACGCGGGTACTCCGAGCGCGTCAGGACGAAGCCGTGATCGGCGCCGACGGCGTAGCCGGCGAGCGCCATCCCCTCCAGCAGCAGGTTCGGGTGGCCCTCCATCAGGAGCTTGTCGATGTAGGAGCCGGGGTCGCCCTCGTCGCCGTTGGCGACGATGAACTTGCGCTCGCCGGGAGCGTTGCGGGCGAGCTCCCACGTCGCGCCCGCCGGGAAGCCGGCGCCGCCGCGTCCGCGCACGGTCGCCGCCTTGACCTCCTCGAGCAGCTCGACCGGCGTCAGCGTGCCGACGGCGCGTGCCAGCCCCTCCCAGTCGCGACCGGGCGCAAGCAGCTGCGGCCCGCCGGCCAGCGTGCTGCGGGCGGGCGGCTCCTGGGCGGCGTGCGCAGCGCCGGCCAGCACCCGCGCCACGACGTCCGGGCCGGCGTCGATGACGTCGCCGTCGCGGATCGCCGGCGAGCTGTGGCAGAAGCCGAGGCAGACGGTCTCGGCGAGCGAGACGCCGCCGTCGGCGCCGCGCTCGCCGAGCGCGAGGCCGAGGCCGTCGCGCAGCGCCTCGACGTGTGCGTCGGCGGTGGCGGCGAAGCAGGCGGTGCCGGTGCATACGCGGACATGGCGGCGCCCGCGCGGCGCCAGCAGGTCGTCATAGAACGTCGAGACGCCGTGCACCGCCGCCTCGGGCAGGCCGGAGCGCTCGGCGGCGAGCCGGCGGTCCTCGTCGGTGATCTCGCCGCGCTCCTCCATGGCCTGCTTGAGGACCTCGAGCGCGGTCGGGGCGCCGACCGCGTGATGGCGGCGAACGATCTCGACGAGGTTGCGCGACATGAGGCACACGATGCCGGTGGGCGGCCGCCGTGTCCAACGCCCTGTCCCGATCGGGTCATGAGCACCGGCCTGACCTACCTTGACCGCGCGATCCTGCTCGTCGATGCCGTCATCGCGCATACGATCGGGCTTGTGACGTCGACCGAGCACCAGCACGCGCCGGTCATCGCCGATCTGATGGTGACGTTCAGACCGCCGGAGCTCGACGCCCTGGTGCAACCGGCGGCGACGGCCGGGTGAGCCGCGCCGGCAGGTCTGCGCGCCGCACTCTCGGCCTGGCGTTCGTGGCGATCACGCTCACGTCCGCCGTGCCGATGATCGTCGTCGTGCTGCTCGTCAGCGGCGGCGATGCACCGCCACCGGGCGCCGCCGACGTCCGCGCGGCGCAGGACGCGGTCGACTTCCCGATCTACTGGGCCGGCGAATCCGTCGCCGGCCTGCCGCTCACCGGCGTGAATCGAAAGGGCGCGCAGGTGAGCATCCTGTACGGCGATTGCACGCCATCCGGCGACAGCGGCTGCCCGTTGCCGGTCGAGATTCAGACGACCTCGATGTGCGACCGCAACCCGCTCATCCTCGACGTGCGCCCGCGCGAGAGCCGCCGCGTGCGCGGGGTCACAGCGCGCGAGCACACGGAGGGCGATCTGTCGCTGGAGACCGGCACGTCGAACGTGACGGTGTTCACGCGACCTGAGCATCGAGAGCAGGTGCTCGCGGCGCTGCGCCCGGCACGCGAGCCATCGGGCGGCGGTCCCAACGCCGACCTCCCGGCCGCGCGCTACCCGCACGCCTACGTGCTCGAGCTGCGCCTCGTGCGCGACACCTTCCGGCGCTTTGGCGGCCTTCGCGAGGTGCGCAACCGGCTCGGCATCTCGCAGTCGGCGGTGCGCCAGCGGCTGGAGCTCGGCGGCGAGCTCGGGGCCGAGCGGCTGAACCGTCCGGCGGCGCAGTTCGTGCGCGATGCCGGCTGCCCGGTCGAGCCCCCGGGCTGAGCGCTTACTCGCAGACGTTGCCGAAGGCGCACTCCGGCGGGGTACCCGTCAGCCAGGCGACCAGCAGCGCCATCGCGATGAGAAAGAGAAATCCGTAGAGCGCGATCGCAAACGAGCTCAGCGGCTCGCTCTTCTCTTGGCCGGCGAGTGACTTGAACACCCGCAGCGCGGCCTGCCCGATGCGTTGCATCGAACCGCCCGTACGCGCGCGTTCGACCTCTGGCTCACACGTTGGCGCGGCCGCGCGCGTCGGGTCCCCGATGACGGGGGGCCTGCGATGTCGGCTGCCGTCGCGCCCTGGTTTCAGTGCGAGTGCGGCGAGCGTCCCGGCCGCAGGAGTCGCATGGGGCTCGTTAGGTCGTCATGCCGGTTGGCGGTCGCGCCACAGGTCTTCTCCGAGTTGCTGGAAGGCCGGCCACGTGCGGCGTGCGGGCTGCGGCGGGCTCAGCCTTATGGCGGCGAGGCGGTCGCGCGTGCTCAGGTCGGCGAGCATTAGGTCGACCCTCCAGACGTGGTGGTCGTCGGGGACGCTGTGTTCGGGGGGCAGGCCGAGCTCGGCCAGGCGCCGGTACCACTCCGCGACCGCGGTCGCTGCTTCGTCGGCGAGATACAGGCCGCGCACGGTCGCTGCGCGTTGCCAGCGCCCGTCGGTCGGCACGTGCGAGCGGCCCAGCAGCGGCGCGTGGTGTGGGGCGTGACGGATCCATTCGCCGCTGACGGCGATCGCGTCGACGTTCAGGTCAGGACACGCCGGGGTACTCGAGTTCGGTGATCAGCTGCCCGACACGGGTACGGCCGCCGTCATGACGCGCTACGTGTTTCGCTGCCAGTTCTGCGACCGCCAGCCTGACCCCCTGACGCAGCTCAGCCTCGACAAGACCGTGGCCGAGACCGCGTTCGGCACCTATGTCGATGCGATGCCCGAGAAATGGCTCGTCTGGCACGGACGCGGACCCTACGGTCCGCCGCGCTACGCCTGCCCCGAGCATCGCGGGGATCTCGTGGGGTACCTGCGCGAGCACTACGGCGCGATCGGCCCGCATCCGTGGAAGCGCCCGCCGTACCAGACGCGCGTGCTGACCGACAAGCGCGAACGGCCGGTCACGATCGGCCGGCCATCGTCGCCCAAGTCGGAGCCTGAGAGCTAGGCTCGCCCTTCACGGTGACGGACTGCACGGGTGACGGCAACGTGCGCAGCGTCCCGTTGGCGAGCAGACGCTGGCTACCGGCGGATCTGCACGCGTTCGCCGTCGATCCGCGCCAGGTAGGTCGTGACTTCTTCGATCAGCGCGCGAAGCGCAGGTTCGTCCTCACGTGCGGGCTCCCCGCAGGACGTGCACCCGCCGCAGGCCCAGGTGCTGTAGTGCCCCTTGCTGCAGCTGAACCTGGTCGATCCGATCTTGCACTCGAACCCATCCGAGGTCTTCGTGCCCTTCCAGTGGCAGGACGACCCGCCGATGCTGATCGGTGTGGGCTCCGGATCGGGGGCGATCGCGCGATCGTCGGCGAGCGCGGTCGAAGCGGCGCTTCCAGCGAGCGCGAGGGCCGCGAGGGCGGCGATGGCGATGCGCTGCAGCGTGCTCTTGCGTGACATGGTGATGCTCCTCGTGGTTGGTGCCGGGTTGCGGTGACGAGGGCAAGCATCGGCGAGCGGCGAGCGCGTCGCATGAGGGGGCATCCCTCATCCTCACTGAGGCGGGCTGGGTTTCGCGGAGCGCGCAACCGGCGTTTCAGCGGAACCGCAGCTTCGGCGCGATCCGGCGCCCGCCCGTCGCGCTCGTGTACAGGACCGGGCGCTTGAAGCTGGCCAGCGAGTCCACGCCGCCGGGGAGCGAGCGGTTGGCCTTTTTGATGACGACAGTGCGATGTGCGCCCCGGGCCTAGGTCTGCTCGACGGTCGACGCGGTGGCGCGGACGCGCAGCCAGATGGCGTTGTAGCGGGTCAGCGTCGGGCTGCTCATGCGCTGCCCGCACTTCGCCTGTGCCGGCATAGGCGAAGCTCTCGGCGTTCTCCGCGACCCGCGCCAGTGCTTCAACGGTCCGGTGGATGACCGGATTGAACATGTCCTGCACGCTCGACCCGGCTAGCGCGTGGGCGTGTCTCAAGGACAGGTTCGGACGCGAGTGCAACACGCCCTCCTCGCGGCGACCTTGGCGAGATGGAGCAGATTGTGAGCCGTCTCCTCGAGCGCGGACAGCAACAGCGTTCGGCCTTGTCGCTGGCGTGCATGAGCGGCCGCCCGACGATCGGCATGTCGGATCAGGGCGCTGAGCCACAGCCCGCCGACGGCCAACACGAGGGCGAGGAAGGACAAGGCACCCTGGTTGGCATTGAGAACGGAGCTGACCTGCCCACGAGTGTCGCAACGATCCAGTTCGAAGAACCAGAGATACGCCGACACGAACAAGCAGCTGGCGACGACCGTGCCGACGATGCCGGGAAGAAGCGGCCGCCATGGCCCCGTCCGTTGCCGCCGAGCGAGCACGCATGCCGCGATGACGATCACGACCATCCCCGCTCCAATCAGCCAATCAGTCATGCGGTCGCGAGCTCGTATCGACCAAGGTGAGGTGGCTCCCAAGCGCACTCACGATGAGCGCCGGCGACGACGATCGGCGTGCGATTCGAGGAGGCTGCGCCCGGTCTCGTTCGCCGTGACGGCGGCCTCGAGCCCTTCGCGGGTGTGGTGGACGGAGAGCTTGCCGCCGCCAGCACCGGGCTCGCGGCCGTTCTGAGCGGGTGCGGCACGCGCCGCCCGCCTGCCGCGCCCGCCTCAGGCCACACGCACGGTCTCGCCGTCCACCTCGACGAGGTCACCGCGGTGCAGCTGGCGCCCGCGCCGGGTCTCGACCTCGCCGTTGACGCGCACGACGCCCTCGGTCACGAGCTCGCGCGCCTCGCCGCCGGACTCGGCCAGCCCGGACAGCTTGAGCAGCTGCCCGAGGCGGATCATCGTCCCGGCGATTGGCACGTCGCGCGGCGGCGCGCCGGTCATGACGGCGACGGGCCCGCCTGCGTCGCGCGCCGCAGCCGCTGCAGCCCCTCCGCGATCTCCGCCGGCACGTGCGTGGTGAACGACAGCCGCAGCGTCCGCCGGTCGGGCTCGCAGGCGAAGAACGGATAGCCGGGCACGAAGGCGACGCCCTGCGTCAGCGCCACGCGCAGCAGCTCCTCGGCGTCCCAGCCCGCGGGCAGCCGCGCCCACACGAACATCCCGCCGGCGGGACGGTTGAACGTCGAGCCCTCCGGCAGCGCGGCAGCGAGACCGTGCAGCAGCGCGTCGCGGCGGCGGCGGTACTCGTCGCACAGGCCGGCGATGTGTACGTCGAGATCGGCCGCCTGCAGCGACGTGCGCGCGGCGATCTGGTCGACGGTCGAGGTGTGCAGGTCGGCCGCCTGCTTGGCGATCGTCAACGGGCCGAGAATCGACGTGGGCGCCCGCAGCCAGCCGATCCGCAGGCCCGGCGCGAGCACCTTCGACAGCGAGGAGATCGTGATCGTGCGATCGCGCGCGGCGGCCTGCGCGCCGATCGGAGCCAGCGCCTCGCCGTCGTAGCGCAGCTCGCCGTAGGGGTCGTCCTCGACGATCCACAGGCCGTGCTCGGCGGCGATCTCGGCCAGCCGCGCGCGCCGCGCCGCGGGCAGCGTGCGGCCCGTCGGGTTCTGGAACGTCGGGACGACGTAGAGGAACTTCGGTGCGTGCTCGGCGATCAGCCCCGGCAGCGCCTCGGGGTCCAGGCCGTCCTCGTCGCAGTCGACCGCCACGAGCCGTGCGCCGGCGAAGCCGAAGGACTGCAGCGCGGCGAGGTAGGACGGGTTCTCGACGAGCACGACGTCGCCGGGATCGAGCAGCACCGCGGCGATCAGCCCGAGCGCCTGCTGGGACCCGGTCGTGACGAGCAGGTCGTCGGCCTCGCACGGCAGCCCGCGCGAGCAGAACCGGGCCGCCAGCAACGCCCGCAGGGCGGGGTCACCCTCCGTCGAGGAGTACTGCAGCGCGCGCGCGGCGACCGTCGGCGCGAGCGCCGAGGCGAAGGCGTCGGCGATCAGCTCGGCGGGGAACAGCTCGGGTGCCGGCAGGCCGCCGGCAAAGGAGATCACCTCGGCGCGCTGGGTCAGCTCCAGGATGTCGCGCACGGGGGAGGAGCGCACATCGCCCAGGCGCGAGGAGAGCGAGGGCGGCGGCTTCGGCATCGGGCCTCATCATCGCGGAGGCCGCCGGGTCGCAGAGGAGTCCCTGCGTCCGGCGCACATTTCAACATTGCTACCGTCATGGACACGAGCAGCGCCGCTGCTTGTGAGGTTCTTGTTCTGAGGGTGCGCTCCACAGCGCGATTTCGGGCCAGTCGAATCTCCCGAATCGCTTACATAAGTAGGAGCCGTATATGTCTCAGCCCTCCTTCGCCGAAATCGGCGTGTCCAAAGTCGTGTGCGACGTGCTGTCCAAGCGCGGGATCACCGACACCTTCGCCATCCAGTCGCTCGTCGTCCCCGACGTCCTCGCCGGCCACGACGTGCTCGCCAAGTCGCCGACCGGCTCGGGCAAGACGCTGGCCTTCGCGGTCCCGATCGTCGAGCGCCTGCAGGCGACCGATCGCCGCCCCGGCGCGCTGATCCTCGCCCCGACGCGCGAGCTCGCGCTGCAGATCGTCGACGACATGCACGACATCGCGCACGCCCGCGCATTGTCCGTTGCCGCCGTCTACGGCGGTGCCGGCATCCAGCGCCAGATGGAGCGCGCCCGCCGCTCGCACATCATCGTCGCCACGCCCGGCCGCCTTGAGGACATCCTCCAGCGCCGCGCGATCACGCTCGAGCACATCAAGATCCTCGTCCTCGACGAGGCCGACCGCATGCTCGACATGGGCTTCCGCCCGGCCGTCGACCGGATCGTCGAGCGCACGCCGCGCTCGCGCCAGACCCTGTTCTTCTCCGCCACGCTGGAGGGCGACGCCGGCAAGATCGCCGACGCCTACACGAGCCAGGCCCGCCGCCACGAGCACGTGCCCGCCATCGACCACAAGGCCGAGACCGAGCACCGCTTCGTGCGCGTCGCGCACGAAGCCAAGGTCGACGCGCTCGTCAACGAGCTCAAGGATGCCGAGCGCGGGCTGACGATCGTCTTCGTGCGCACCAAGCGCGGCGCCGACCGGCTCGTCAAGCGCCTGAAGGACAACTACGTCACGGCGGTCGCGATGCACGGCGACAAGTCGCAGTCCCAGCGCGAGAAGGCCCTGGCGCGCTTCGAGCGCGGCGAGGTCGACACGCTCGTGGCGACCGATGTCGCGGCGCGCGGCATCGACGTGCGCGACGTGACCCACGTCATCAACTATGACATGCCCGAGGACCGCGACGGCTACGTGCACCGCACGGGCCGCACCGGCCGCGCGGGCCGCTCGGGGATCAGCGTGACGTTCGTGCTCGGCGACCAGGCGCGCGACATGAGCCGGATCGCGTCTGATCTCGGTCTGCACAAGGAGTTCTCGCTCAGCGGGCTGCCGACCTCGACATCGGGCGGCGGCGGCCAGAACGCCCGCTCGCGCAATGGCGGGGGCGGCGCGGGTCCGCGCGGCGGCCGTCCGCAGGGACGCCCCGGGCGCCGCGAGCGTGAGGCCGCGGCCGGCGGTGGCGTCGCCGCGGCCGGGCGCAGCGGCGGCCGCCGCGGCCGCGCGTCGCGGTCGACCGCGACCGGCGGCGCGGGGGGTGGGGTGCCGCGGGGT
>JBBSQG010000039.1:0-12758 GCA_038258125.1 Solirubrobacterales bacterium | reverse complement strand
TGCTCGCCACGCCGGCGATCCGCAACCTCATCCGGGAGGGCAAGACCCATCAGATCTACTCGTCGCTGCAGACCGGCGGAAGCCTGGGCATGCAGACGATGGATGCGGCGCTGGCGACGCTCGTCCGCTCGGGCAAGATCACCCAGAAGCTCGCCGAGTCGCGTTCCTCGACCCCGGATGAGCTTCGCCGCCTGCTCGGCGCCGACTCGTTCGCCACGACGTCATGAGCACCTACGTCTTCAAGGCGATCGACCTCGGCGGCACGCAGGCCAAGGGTGAGGTCGAGGCCGATTCCAAGCAGTCGGTCGCCGATCAGCTGAAGGCCAAGGGCCTGATCGTCCTGGACATCGCCGACAAGAAGGTGGCCAAGGAGCTCGAGTTCCCCGGCGCCAACCGGATCAAGCTCGGTGACCTGGCGATCATGACCCGCCAGCTGGCGACGATGGTCTCCAGCGGCATGACGATTCTGCGCTCGCTCTATGTCCTGGAGGCGCAGACGGAGAACAAGAAGCTTGCCGCGGAGCTGGTCCTCGTCCGCAAGGACATCGAGGCCGGCCTGCCGCTATCGGACGCGCTCGAGCGCCATCCGAAGACCTTCAACCCGCTGTACGTGGCGATGACGCGCGCCGGCGAGACGGGCGGTGTGCTCGAGGAATCCCTGCTGCGCGTGGCCGATCAGCTGGAGAGCGAGGCGTCGCTGCGCCGCCAGGTCAAGTCGGCGATGGCCTACCCGATCGTCATCCTGACGTTCGCGATGGTCGTCATGCTCGGCATGGTCGCGTTCATCGTGCCGGTCTTCGCAGGCGTCTTCGAGGAGCTCGACACCGGCGCCAAGCTGCCGGCGATGACGCAGTTCACGATGGGCATCTCCAACATCGTGACCGGCTACTGGTACCTGCTGATCCTTGGCACGATCGGTGGCGCGTTCGCCTTCATGAAGTGGAAGAAGACCGCCCGGGGCCGCTCGGTGTGGCAGCGCTTCCTGCTTCGCATCCCGTTCAAGATCGGCGAGATCTTCCAGAAGGTCGCGCTGGCCCGCTGGTCGCGCACCTTCTCGGCCCTGATGGGCGCCGGCGTGCCGCTGCTGCAGGCGATCGACATCACCAAGCAGACGGCCGGCAACATCGTCGTCGAGGAGGCGATGGACGCCGTCACGACGAGCGTCAAGGCCGGTGGCACGATCGCCGCGCCGCTGATGGACTCGCCGGTGTTCCCGTCGATGGTCGGCCACATGGTCAAGGTCGGCGAGGAGACAGGCGCGCTGACGACGATGCTGTCGAAGATCGGCGACTTCTACGAGGACCAGGTCGCGGCGTCCGTCAAGGCGCTCACCTCGATCCTCGAGCCCGTGATGATCGTCTTCGTCGGCGGCATCGTCGGCTTCATCGTCATCTCGATGTACCTGCCGCTGTTCAGCGTCTACGACGCGATCAAGTAGGGAGCTGTCGCCGCTCACGCAAGACCGGAGTCGCTCGGATGACTCCGGAGACGAACCCGAGAAATCGCGTCTGCTCGCATAACTCCGGAGAAGAGCCTGAGGCCGCTGAAGAGCGGCCTCAGCTCGTTTGAGCTCTCGCGTAGGCTGGCCTGCGGCTAGGAGCGCGCAGTTCCACGCTCTGGACTCGCTGCGTGATGCGCTCCGCGGCGTCTCGAAGCGCTTCGAGTGACAGACGTATTGCGCAACGTAGCCGATTGCTACGATACGTACCAGTTTGATACGTCCAGTTCGATACCGCCAGGCGAGGAGTTCTGATGGCTAGCACGGCCGACCGGCCAACCCGAGTTCCGTCTGACCTGTTTGCCAGCGCCGTTGTCGAGGGCGCCAAGGAAAACCGCTCAGCCAAGCAGCAGCTTGAGCACTGGGCGCGTGTCGGCAAGGCGGTGTGTGCCCAGCAGACCGCTGCCCGGCGTCGAGTGGAGGCCGCGTTGACGGGCAATCTGCCGGTCGAGCGCCTCACAGATGCGGAGGCAATGGTCTTCGACGCGGAGGTGCAGTCCCGAGTGGAGACGCGTCTACGAACGACGGACCTCGGCGCGGTGTTGGCCGCGCGTGGTCTCACAACCGTGGCATTGAACGAGCACGGCGAGCTGACCGAGTACCGGCCTGACGGCACCAGCACGCCGATTTGAGGCAGCTGCACCTCGTGCTTGGGCCCAACGGCTCGGGCAAAACCACGTTCACCGCCGAGGTTCTCGCGCCGGAACTGCCGGACTACCCGTACGTCAACGCTGACGAAATTGCTCGGCAGCGCTGGCCCGCCAACCCGGAAGCGCACGTCTACGAGGCCGCCCAGGCAGCTGCCGACACTCGCACGCAGCTCATCGCCAGCGGCAGGTCATTTGTCGCCGAGACGGTCTTCTCCCATCCGTCGAAGCTCGACCTGGTTCGTCTGGCGCAGGCGGCGGGATACCAGGTCGTCCTGCATGTGATGCTGGTGCCGGAGGAACTGGCGGTCGCGCGCGTGCACTACCGGGTGCGGGCGGGTGGGCACACCGTCCCCGAACACAAGATTCGTGAGCGCTGCCACCGCCTGTGGCCGCTCGCTGCCGAAGCTATCCTCGTCGCAGACAGAGCAGTTGTCTACGACAACTCTCGCCCGACAGGACCGAGCGTCGCCGCGGAGTTCGTCCAAGGGCTTCCAACTGGTCTTGTGACCTGGCCGCAGTGGGCACCGTCAGCCCTCTCCGTCCTTGCTCGGTGAAGATATGTGCACTTGCGGGGGAGCTCATCACTGATCTGATTGCAGCCGGCCGGCCGGCGCTCAGTCCTCGGCGGTCGCCCGCCGGCGTAGGTGGTTGACCCCGTAGGTCGCGAGCATGCCGGCGGCGATCAGCGCGACCGTGCGCTCGGTGCCCGCCAGCACCGAGGACCCGGTCAGCATGTACGCGATCGTCGCGGCGGCGAGCACGAGCGCCAGGCCGCCCAGCGCGACCGACGCGGTGGCCCGCAGCACGAGCTTGCGGCGCACCACCCGCACGCTCTTGCCGAGCTTGGCCAGCTTGATCGCCTTCGCGAGCTTGAGCGTCTTGAAGAGCTTGGCCACGATCAGCAGCCGCAGTGCGGGGGCGAGCGCGAGCGCGAGTGGGATGAGCGGGGAGGAGAGTGCGACGACGAGCAACTCGAAGCGATGGCCGTCTATCCAGGCGCGGCGATCGCGGACGACGCTGAGCATGACGGCGACCTCGACCATGAACGTCAGCCAGATGAGCCAGTGCCCGGCGGTCTCGACGACGGCGAGCGTGCCGTGGGGGTGCGTCAGGTGCAGCGCCAGCAGCGGAAGCACCGCGACGGCGGCGGCGATCACCGGCCCGCGCAGGCGCCGTTCCCAGTGCGCGCCGCGGGGATCGTCTGTCGCGAGATCGGCCATCGGTGGGGCCCAACGCTACGCGCCGGTAGCGTTGTGGGAATGTCCGACCGCCTCGGCAGCGACCGCACGAACGCCCTGCTGCTCGTCGGCGCGATGATCGCGCTCATGTGGGTGCTGGAGATCGTCGACATCGCCGCCGATCACCGGCTCGACAACTACGGCATCCATCCGCGCGATGTCGACGGCCTGCCGGAGATCCTCGCCGCGCCGTTTCTGCACGTCGGGTTCGGCCACCTGATCTCCAACACGATCCCGTTCGCGGCGATGGGCGCGGCGATCGCCCTCGGCGGCCTGGCCCGCGTCGCGCTGGTGACGCTGATCGTGGCGGTCGTCAGCGGCCTGGGCACATGGCTCGTCGCGGCCTCCAACTCCGTTCACCTCGGCGCCAGCGGCGTCGTCTTCGGCTACGCCACCTACCTCGTCGCGCGCGGCATCTACAGCCGGCGGCCGGTCGAGCTCGCGGTCGGCGTCGTCGTCGTCGCGATCTGGGGGGCGGCGCTGTTGCAGGGTCTGCTGCCGCAGGAGCGGATCTCCTGGCAGGCGCATCTGTTCGGCGCGATCGGTGGCTTGATCGCGGCGTCGCTGCTGGCCCGGCGGGGAGCCGGTGGCGCACAGCGGGCGGCACCGGCGAACCCGCGCTGAGTGACGGCTCGCGCGCTCAGGAGCCGCTGTCGAGCGCGCGCGCGATGAACGGGCCCAGCGAGGCCGAGAACGCCGGCGTGACGTGCTCGCGGTCGCGGTAGACCAGAGCGCCACCGATGACCGAGTAGCAGCGGCTGCGATCACAGAACTGCTCGGTCAGATCGATCACCCGCACGCGGCTGGAATGCAGTGCCGTGGCGGCCGCCGCCAGCGGATCGCGCTTGAGCGCCTTGGACCGCTTCTGCGGGCAGCCGCCGCTCAGCCGGTTCGTCGCCCCCAGGGCACGGCTGATGCAGCGACTCGCGCCGCGCGCCCCGCCGGGGACGTCGCGCAGCACCACGACCCGGCGGCGCAGGCGCAGCAGGGCCTTCAGCTCGGCGCGGTACCCGGCCCGCGCGGCCACGTAGGCCGACGTGCCCCGCGCCCGCTTGACCTTCGCCGTCGCGTGCGCAGCGAGCACGACGGTGCCGACCTCGGGGTGGGAGCGCAGCCAGCCGAGCACCTGCCGGTTCCAGGTCGCGCACTGGCGCGAGCGCAACGGCGTCGGCAGCGCCGGCCGGCCGGCGGTCGCCGGGCAACCGGCCCGCACGATCGAGATGCCGCGCCAGCGCAGCGGCAGCGTGGCGGCCTCCAGCGCGGTCTTCATGCCGGCGGCGTGGCTGTCGCCGATCAGCGCGAAGGTCTCGCGGGCAGCGCCGGCGTCGGCCCCGAACTCGCAGGTGGAGAGCAGCCCGCTGCGGGCGAAGCGATCGCAGATCGGCGGGAACGGATCGCGCGCATGCCGGGGCTCGGGCTCGATCGAGCGCTGCAGATCCGCGTTCTGGCAGGACCGGTCGCGATCGCGTGCAGCCGCCCCGAAGCAGTCCGGGAAGCCGACGGGCGCCAGCATCGACGCGACGGTGTCGGTCCCGTCGGGCAGGCGGTCGACGCACGCCGCCGGGCAGGTGGCGGGATCGATCCAGGTGCTCTGCACCGACCATCCGTACGGCCCTGGCGCCAGGCCGGCGGCGACGGGCAGGAAGGTCGCCTTCAGCACGCCCGCGTCTGACAACGACACGATCGCCGCCAGCTGCCGGGCGGCGAGCGCGGTCCCGTCGGCCGCAAGCGGCGTGTAGCTCAGGCGCGTGCGGTCCTTGACGCGGGTCACGCAGATCTGTCCGCTGTCGACGGCGGGATCGCCCTGCGCGAGGGTGAGGCACAGCGCGCGACCCGCGACGCGGGGAAGATCGGCCGAGCTCCAGCGACCGCCGCCGGTCTCCACGCGCAGCGCCATCCGGCTGCCGCGCTGCTCCAGCGATGCTGCGAGCAGATCGAGCCGGCCCGCCACGTCGGCCGGGTCGATCGTCATCTCCGCCGGCGGGTCGGGGTCGGCGGCGACCGCCGGCGGCGCCGAGCCGGCCAGCAGCGCCAGCAGTGCCAGCAGGACGAGCGCGAGCGCCGCCGGACGGCAGCAGGAACCCGCCGCGGGCCGGTGTGATTGGCAGGACACGGGCGCGAACGGTATCCGGGCGCGGCGATCGGTGACGCGGTCGAGTGGACGCGCCGCTCAGGCGGCGACGGCGAGCCAGCCGGGAGCGGCGCCGGCCAGGCGCTCGCGCACGTCGGCGAGCCCGGGCAGCGAGGCGACGGCGAAGGTGAGGACGGCGAGCACGCTCGCGATCAATACGAGGCGCACAGCGAGCCGGCGGCGGACGGGGAGGAAGGCGCCCGTCGCCGGCTCGTCAGATGCGTACGTGGGAACGGGGAGGGGTCCCGCTGTGTGCGGCAGGCTGAACAAGCCGCAACTCGACGGTCCGGAAGAGCTCGCCGTGACTGACCCGAGCAAAGGTCGTCGTCCCCTCGGCGTAGCTGGGACTCGCGTCTGGTTGCATGCGCCAAGCCTGCCAGCGCCGCGGCCGGCGGGCGATGCGGCTTGCCGGTGTCTGGTGGTGTGGCTAACCGCACCACCGTCCGGGTTTGAGCCCTCCTACGGCGTTACCGCCGGATCCCGTTCCCAGTTTCCTCACCGGCCGGCTCGTGCTGGAGATCGCGGCGGTTCGGTGTCTCGGGGCCGCGCCCGCCGCCGGCGACGTGCAGCCGCCATCCAGCTGGTCTACGCGCCCAGGTGCTGCAGCACGGCGAGCACGCGGCGGTGCCCCTCGTCGGCGGCGCTCAGCCCGAGCTTGCTGAAGATCGCCGTCACGTGCTTCTCGATCGCGCGCTCGGTGACGACGAGGTCACGCGCGATGGCGCCGTTGGAGCGGCCTTGGGCCATCTGCCCGAGCACCTCGCGCTCGCGCGGGGTGAGCCGGTCCAGCGGATCGTCGGCGCGGCGCCGGCCGAGCAGCTGCGCGACGACCTCCGGATCGAGCACCGAGCCGCGGCCGTGGACGCGGCGCAGCGCGTCGATGAAGGTGTCGATGTCGGCGACGCGGTCCTTGAGCAGGTAGCCGACACCCTCGGCGCTGCCCTGCAGCAGCTCCAGCGCGTAGCCGTGGTCGATGAACTGCGAAAGCACCATGACCCCGACCTCGGGCATCTCGGCCCGGATCTGCTGCGCGGCGCGCAGCCCCTCGTCGGTCTGCGTCGGCGGCATCCGGATGTCGGTGACGGCGACGTCGGGCTTGTGCGCGCGGACCTTGCGCAGCAGGCCCTCGGCGTCGGAGGCCTGGCCGACGACCTCGATGCCGGCATCCTCGAGCAACCGGGCCAGGCCCGCTCGCAGCAGGACCGAATCGTCGGCGATCACCACGCGCACGCCCGTAGCCTCGCACTCCCGCCGGTCACTCGGGAAGCGTCAGGTGAGCAGGCGATCGAGCGCGACGCCGCAGATGTCGTGCTTGGCGAGGAACCCGCGCGCACCGCTACCGGCCGCGCGGGCCGGATAGAGCGGGTCGTCGGAGCTCGACGTGACGACGATTGCCGCCGCACAGCCGCGCGCCGCGAGCTCCCCGGCGACCGCGAAGCCGTCCATGTCCGGCAGCCGCACGTCGAGCAGGATGACGTCGGGCTGCAGCGACCCGGCCGCGACCAGCCCGCTGAGGCCGTCATCCGCCTCTCCGATCACGTCATACCCGTCGGCCTTCAGCAGCTCGCGGACCCCCGCCCGGAACGCGGCATGGTCGTCGATGATCAGCACGGTGGGGGACACCGTGTGAGTGTGGTCACAGGACGCGCGGGCGGCAATACGGCTCGCTCCTGGCTGTGGTGGGGCTAGCCGAACCCCTGGACTCGGGGTTGCCCACCGTGGATCCGGCGCGCGGCAACGATCCCCCGAAGGACGGGGCCGCAGTACAGTTCTGCGGCCCCCGGCAAGCGGGCGAGTTTCGTGCTGCGAAGGAGCCTCAGGACTCAGATCACGACGAGGGTCGTGGCGCTCAGCGCCGCGGCGGCGCTCGTGCTCGGCACCGCGCTGATCTTCCTCATCGTCGCGGTGATCGGCCAGCGCGACGCCGCCCGCACGGCGTTTCGCTCGCAGCAGGCGCTGGGCCTCGCCGACGAGCTCGAGAAGTCCCTGCTGTCCATCGAGAACGGCCTGAACCGCTACGTCGCCACGGAGGACGAGACCTTCCTCGAGCCGGTCCGGCGCGAGCTTGCCGGCTACCCGTCACGCACCGAGCGGCTCGCCGCGCTCGTCTCCGACGACCCCGGCCAGCAGCGCCGCGCCCATGCGCTCGGCGACAAGATCAAGGAATACGACGCCGTCTGGGTGACGTCGCTGATCGAGATCGCACGCGAGGACGGCTTCGCGAACGCCAGCAGCCAGGTCGAGACCGACGGCGGCCGCACGCGGCTGGACGCGATCCGGCGGCGCTTCGCGAGCCTGTTCGAACGCGAGCGCGCCGTCATCCGCGCCCGCGAGAGCAGCGCCGAGCAGCGCTCGTCACGGGCGATCGGCTTCGGGCTCGTCGGCCTCGCGCTCGTGCTCGGGACGGCGATCGGGTTCACCGTGTACCTGCGGCGCTCGCTGCTGCGTCCCGTCCACACGGTCGCCGACGCGACCGGTCGGCTGGCCGCGGGCGACCTGACGACGCGCGTGCCGGCCGAGCGCGAGGACGAGCTCGGCGAGCTGGCGCGCGGCTTTAACACGATGGCCGACTCGCTGCAGCGCGGCCGCGACGAGCTCGAGCGCTCCAACGCCGAGCTATCGCGTTCCAACGCCGAGCTGGAGCAGTTCGCGTCGGTCACCTCGCACGACCTGCAGGCGCCGCTGACGACGATCTCGATGTACGCCGAGCTGCTGGACCGCCGCCGGGCAGGCAACGACGGCGCCAACGGCGAGCTCGACCTCGTCGACGGCATCCGCGACGCGACCCAGCAGGCGCGCGGGCTGATCCGCGACCTGCTCGAGTACTCGCGCGCGGGCCGCGGCCACCTGTCGCTCGAGCAGGTGCCGGCCGGCCGGATCGTCGACCAGGCGCTCGAGGCGCTGGCGGGAACCATCGAGCAGACCGGCGCGCAGATCGGCGTCGGCGAGCTGCCGGTCGTGCTCGCCGACCGCGCGAACCTCTGCCGCGTCTTTCAGAACCTCATCGGCAACGCGGTGAAGTTCACGGGCGAGCAGACTCCCCGTGTGAGCATCGACGCCGAGCACGAGAACGGTCACTGGCGCTTCTCGGTGCGCGACAACGGGATCGGCATGAGCCCGCAGAACGCCGAGCGCATCTTCGAGCCCTTCCAGCGCCTGCACGGCGAGGAGGACTACCCCGGCACGGGCATCGGGCTGGCCGTCTGCGAGCGCATCGTCGAACAGCACGGCGGGCGCATCTGGGTGTCCAGCCGCCCGGGGGAGGGCAGCGTGTTTCACTTCACCCTGCCGGCGGCGGTCCCGGCCGCAGCCCAGCCGGCGCCTGTGCGGGCGGGGGTCTGACGGCGATGCGGCGCGCCACGGCGCTGATCGCGGTGCTCGCCGGCGGCCTGGCGCTCGGTCTGACCGCCTGCGGTGGCGGCGGCGATGACGACGCATCGACGACCGCCCGCGTCACGACACCCAGCGGGCCGCCGATCCGGATCGGGGTGAAGAACTTCACCGAGCAGGCGATCCTCGGCGAGCTCTACCGCCAGGCGCTCGTCGCCAAGGGCTTCGACGTCGTGCTCAAGCCCGCCATCGGCAGCTCGGAGATCATCCACCGGGTCCTGCGGCGCGACGTGCTCGACATGTATCCGGAGTACATCGGCGTGCTGCTCTCAGAGGTCGCCGAGCTGCGCCAGCGGCCGCGCAGCGCCGCCGCCGCCTATGACGCCGCGCAGGCCTACGAGCGTCGCGCCGGCTTCACGTTGCTCGAGCAGACGCCGTTCTCCGACGCCAACGCGCTCGCCGTCAAGCCGGCGTACGCGACGCGCCACCGGCTGCGCACGATCGCCGACCTGGACCGCCTCAAGGGCACCGTCAAGATCGCCGCGCTGCCGGAGTTCGCGACGCGCTTTGAGGGCATCGACGGCCTCAAGGAGGTCTACGGGCTCGATCGCCTGCGGGCGGTGTCGGCCGACGGCAGCACCGCACGCTACGCGGCGCTCGACAGCGGGCGGGTGCAGGTCGCCTCGGTGTTCACGACCGAGCAGCAGCTGTCGGGCCGCGAGTACCGCGTGCTCGAGGACCCGCGCAGCCTGTTCGCATCCGGCCACGTCGCGCCGATCATCAGCGACAAGCTGCTCGCCGCGCACGGCCCCGCGCTGCCGGAGACGATCAACGCGGTCAGCCGGACGCTGACGACGGCCGCGATGCGCGAGATGAACGCCGCCGTCGACCTCAGGGACCGAAAGCCGGCGGCAGTCGCGCGCGACTTCTTGCGCGCTCACGGCTTTCTGTAGTCACCGGCGTCGTCCGCTAGCCTGGCGCCGCATGGCCGACACGATCCGGGTTGCGGTGTGCGATGACGCTCGGGCGGTCAAGTACTTCCTGCGCTCGGTGCTGGAGGAGGAGGGCGACATCGAGGTCGTCGCCGCGACGAGCACGGGTGCTGAGGCGGTCGAGCAGCTGGCGAGCTGCCGCGCCGACGTGCTCCTGCTCGACCTCGTCCTGCCCGACGTCCCCGAGCCTGCGACGCTCGTCGCGCAGATCCGCGAGCGGGCCCCCGGCACGGCGATCGTGCTGATCTCCAACCTGCCGCCGTTCAGCCTCCAGCAGGAGTCCGAGCGCCTGGCCACCGACGGCTGGATGCCGAAGGCGGCCAAGCCGGCGCAGCTGCGCGAGGCCGTGCGCGCGGCCGCCGGCGCCCGGCGCGACTAGCGAGCAGGCGGTCGTCGAGGAAGGCCATCGGCTCCTCAGCTCGGTGCGTCGCAGGCGAGGCCGAGACGACCGGCGGCACCCATCATGCGCTCGTCATAGGTGACGAGCACGTCGAGGTCATCGGCGAGCGTCATCGCGGACGCGATGTGGATGGCGTCAAGGCTGCGCAGGCCATCGGCGTACAGCGCAGCTGCGGCATCGAGCAGGCGGTCGTCAAGCGCGAGCAACCGGACGGGGCTGATGACCTTCGCGGCACGCTCAATCGCCTGCGGACCGTGCCGGCGCACCGCACGCGGAACCTCGACACGCACAAGCGCACTCGCGACCCGGATGGCTCGGGTGCGCAGGTACGCCATGAGAGCCTCGCTCTCCGCCTCTCGAACGACGAGCTTGACCAACGCTGAGGAGTCCAGATAGGTGACCCGTTCAGCGGCCATGTTCGCGGTCGTCGGTCAGCGTGTGCGACGCGGACATCACGCCGCTGAGCGGCGGCAACGGTGGCCCCAGCTCGAGCAGGTCACCCTGGCTCGGAGCGAGCCGGCCTTCGGCCGAAAGCCGGTCGATTGTCGATGACGTGGGTATTGGGACCAGCAGCGCGAGCGGCCGACCGTGGTCGGTCACCTCGATCGTCTCGCCTTGCTCCACCTCACGCAGGTAGCGGCTGGCCTGTTGTCGCAGCTCTCGAACGCCGATGGAACGCATTGTGCTAGGTATAGCACAATAACGCTGGGGTCTATGAGGCGCAGGCCATCAGCGCTCGGCCACCGCGACGTGGCGGTCGGGGCCGACCGTGAGCGCCCGCTTGCCGTCCAGGAGCTCGAGCAGCTCGTCGCCGACGACCTCGCGGCGCCAGCCCCTCAGGGTGCGCACGTCCGGCGGCGGCCGGCCGTCGCGCATCGCCAGCACGATCCGCTGCAGGTCCGCGCGCGCGGCGATCAGCTCGTAGGCGAGCTCGCCCTCGAGCGCCCGCGTGCGCACGAGCGCCTCGGCCAGCGCGATCACCGGGGCGTCAAGCGCGTCGGGCTGGGCCGGGCGCTCGCCCTCGACGGGGATCGGCGGGCGCGTGCGGCCGCGATCGACCGCCTCGAGGATCGCCCGCCCGCGGCGGCGCAGCGTCTGCTCGTTGAGGCCGCGGATCTGCTCGAGCTGGGTCATCTGGCTCGGCCGGCGCTTGGCGACCTCGATCAGCGTCGCGTCGGACAGCACCGAGGGGATCGGCCGGTCCTGCGCGCGGGCGGTCTCCTCGCGCCAGACGACGAGCTCGCGCGCGATCGCGCGCAGCTTGGGCTCCAGCGAGTTGACGCGCGGCAGGCGCGAGAAGATGTTGTCGGGGTCGCGCTCGTCGCTCGCGCCGGCCAGGGCGACGCATTCCTCGCGCGCCCACTCCAGGCGCCCGCGCGCCGCCAGGCGATCCTGCAGCGTGGTCGTCGCCTGCAGGATGTGGCGCACGTCGTTGCGCGCGTAGTCGATCTGCTCGGCGCTCAGCGGCCGGGCGTCCCAGCGCGTGAAGCTCGCGCTCTTCTGCAGCCGCACGCCGAGCAGCTCGTGCAGCAGCGCCTCGTAGCCGAGCTGGGCGCGCAGGCCGGCGAAGCCGGCGGCGAGCTGGGTGTCGAAGAGGTTCGTGACGCTCGTGCGGCAGACCCGGCGCAGCAGCGCGACGTCCTGGCGGCCGGCGTGCATGACGATCTCGATCTGCGGATCGGCCAGCAGCGCGGCGAGCGGGGCGAGGTCGAGGCCGTCGTCGAGCGGGTCGAGCACCTCGATGCGCACGTCACCGGCGCCCGCATCCGTCTCGACGGCGACCTGGACGAGGCACAGCAGCGTCTGGTAGCGCCCCTCGCCCATGAACTCGGTGTCGATCCCGAGCCGGCCCGAGGCGCGGGCCAGCTCGGCGAGCGCCGCGACGTCAGCGCTGCTGCCCAGATCGGTCAACGGTCGTCTTTGTCGCTCTCGGCGAGATACAGCTGGCGCAGCAGCCAGACCGTGCACGCGCCGATGATCACGATCAGCGCGAAGCCGATCCCCACGAGGCTCGGGTTGAAGACGATCGCGACGACCGCGACGACGACGAGCGCGACGACGGCGAGCGGGACGAAGAGCTGGTTCAGGTCCATGTGGAGAGCACCGTCGGTTCGGTTGGCAGGGCGGACGGATCGAAGCGGGCCAGCAGCGTGTCGAGCGTGGGGATCTCGCCGGGCCGCGCCAGCCCGACCGAGCGGGCCAGCTCGGCGCGCACCTGCGCGGCGGACTCGCCGGCGGCGGCGCGATCGGCGAGCGTGACGGCGCCGTGGCGCTTGGCCAGGCGCGCGCCGTCGGCGCCCACCACGAGCGGCACATGCGCGTAGGAGGGGGCGGGGGCGCCGAGTCGGGCGGCGACGTGCAGCTGGCGCGCGGTCGTCTCGATCAGGTCCGCGCCGCGCACGACCTCGCGCACACCTGCGGCTGTGTCGTCGACGACCACGGCGAGATTGTATGCCGGGACGCCATCGTTGCGGCACACGACCAGATCGTCGACGACGCCCTCGTGGTGGCCCAGCAGT
>JBBSQG010000038.1:0-12789 GCA_038258125.1 Solirubrobacterales bacterium | reverse complement strand
GGCGGGGTGGGCCTGGCGGGGCCCTCGCCCCCGCCCCCCGCGCGGGGGGGGGCGGCGCCCCCCCGGCCCCCCCCCCCCCCCGCCGCTGACCAGATCTAGAACTCGTCGGGGGACCGGCCGCAGGTCAGGTCGGCCTCGGCCTCGGCGGTGGTGCTCGAGGACCCCTGGTCGCGGGCCGCGAAGTACGAGGAGCGCCAGCACTCGTGCCAGGTCATCTTGACGGTCGGCTTGACGGGACCACTGCTCAGCTTGGCGATCGGGCTGTAGGCGATCGCGGGCGTGCTGACGGCGGTGCTCATGCCGACGCAGGCAATTGCAGTGACGGCGGCGATGCGGATGTTGTGCGCGAGGTTCATGGCGGGCTCCTGGGTGGGTGACGTGCGGTGTCCAGCCATGATCCGTCCGCCGTCGCCACGGCGCATGAGGGGTGATCCCTCAGATCTTGGACCCCTACTCACGTCACACCTCCGGTTGGCCTTCCCGCAATGGGGGGAGAGCCACCGCAATGCTCGAGCTCCGCGATCTGTCGCGACGATACGGACAGACGGTTGCGCTCGACGGTCTCTCGCTCGACGTCCCCGAGGGCGAGGTCGTCGGCTTCGTCGGGCCCAACGGGGCCGGCAAGACGACCGCGATGCGGATCGCGCTCGGGGTCCTCGAGCCCGACGTCGGCGACGTGCGCTGGCGCGGGGAGCCCATCACGCGCGAGGCGCAGCGGCAGTTCGGCTACATGCCCGAGGAGCGCGGCCTGTATCCGAAGATGCGCGTCGACCGTCAGCTGCGCTACTTCGCGGCGCTGCACGGCCGCGCCGACGCCGACGAGGCGGCGGCGCGCTGGATCGAGCGGCTCGGCTTGGCCGAGCACGCCGTGCAGCGCATCGAGGAGCTCTCGCTCGGCAACCAGCAGCGCGTCCAGCTCGCCGCCGCGCTCGTCCACGACCCGCCGATGCTGATCCTCGACGAGCCGTTCTCCGGCCTGGACCCGATCGGCACCGACGTCATGTCCGAGGTCCTCGCCGAACGCGCGCGGGCCGGCGCCGCTGTCATCTTCTCCTCCCATCAGCTCGAACTCGTCGAGCGCATCTGCGACCGCGTGGCGATCGTCAACCGTGGCCGGCTCGTGGCCTCCGGACGCGTCGACGAGCTGCGCGCCGAACGCTCCCAGCCTCGCCTGCGCGTCGAATTCGACGGGCCGGGCGGTGCGAACGGCTGGGCGGAGGGGCTCGCGGGCGTGCGGATCGTCGGGCGTGACGACGAGGGGCTGCTGCTGGAGCTCGGCGACGGCGCCGACGACCAGCAGGTGCTCGACGCCGCCCGGCGAGCCGGCCGCGTACGCAGCTTCGCCCCCGCCCGCCCGACGCTGTCGGAGCTGTTCCGCGAGGTCATCGCGCGATGACGTTCCGACGCGCCGTGACGCTCGTCATCCGCCGCGAGTTCGGCGAGCGCGTCCGCCAGCGCGCGTTTCAGATCTCGACTGTCGTGATCATCCTCATCGTCTCCGCGATCGCCGCCGCGGCGGGCCTGCTCGGCGGCGACAACAAGACCTACACCGTCGGCGTCCAGGGCAGCGAGGCCGTTGCGATCGCCGAGTCCGCGCGCACGTCGGCTACCGCTGCCGACATCACGCTGAAGATCAAGCAGCTCACCGGCGCTGCGCAGGCTCGCGCTGCCGCGCGCGCCGATGATGTGGACGCGGCGATCGTCGGCGACGAGCTGCTCAGCCAGGGCACCCCGCCTGGTGAGCTCGCACAGGTTCTGCAGGCCGCCACGCGGCAGGTCCGCGCGGCGGAGTTGCTGCGCCGCCAGGGTCTCGCGCCCGCCGAGATCCGACGCGCGCTCGCACCGCCGGCGCTGCAGGCGCGCGCGCTCGGGGGCGAAGAGGACGAGAAGCGCAAGGGCGTGGCCTTCGTCGCGTCGCTGCTGCTCTACCTGCAGCTGATCATCTTCGGTCTCGCCGTCGCCTCGGGGGTCGTGGAGGAGAAGTCCTCGCGCGTGATCGAGGTGCTGATGTCGGCGGTCCCGGCGCGCGCACTGCTGGCCGGCAAGATCATCGGCATCGGCGTCCTCGGTCTGCTGCAACTGACGCTCACGGTGGTCGTCGGTCTCGCCGTCGCCTCGGCGACCGGAGCGATCGACGTGCGCGGCGCCGACGTGGGCACGCTCGGCGTCGTCCTGCTGTGGTTCGTGCTCGGGTACTTGTTCTACGCGGCGATCTACGCGATCTCCGGCGTCATCGTCTCGCGCCAGGAGGATCTGCAGAGCTCGAGCACGCCGGTCACGATGATCCTCGTCGCGGGTTACCTCGTGGCGTTGCCCGTGCTCGAGGACCCGAGCTCGCCGCTCGCCACCATCACGTCGCTCGTGCCGTTTACGTCGCCGATCGTCATGCCCGTGCGCGTCGCGGTTGGGGAGGCGGGCGCCGGTGAGATCGCGGCGTCGCTCGGCATCCTCGTCGCGTCGATCGCGTTGTTGATCCCGCTCGGCGCGCGGATCTACGAGGGCGCCGTGCTGCGGATGGGCAAGCCGATGAAGCTGCGCGAGGCACTGCGCACCGCGCGCGCGACCCGGTAGAGCTGCTCAGCCGCGGCGGGCGGCGAGCCCGCGCTGGCGCAGCGCGCGCGTCAGCTCGAGCTCCTCGCGCGTCGGCCCCGAGCGCTTCGGCCCCGGCGTCTCGAGCACGACTGGCAGGTCCTCGAAGCGCGGCTCGGAGAGGAAGACCGCGCAGCCGTCCTCGCCGAGCTCGCCCTCGCCGATGTTCGCGTGGCGGTCGACGTTGGAGCCCAGCGGCGTCTGCGAGTCGTTGAGGTGCAACGAGCCGAGCCGCTCGAGGCCGACCTTCGCGGCGCACTCGTCCAGCACGGCGCTCAGCGCCGCCTCGGTGCGGATCTCGTGGCCAGAGGCGAGCAGGTGGCAGGAGTCCAGGCACAAGCCGAGGCGCGCGTCGCCGCCGGCCGCCTCGATGAGCGCCGCCAGCTCGTCGAACGAGCGGCCCAGCGTGCCGCCCGAGCCAGCGGTGTTCTCAAGGTGCAGCGGGCAGCCGTCGGACTGCGCGAGCGCCTCGGCGATCAGCGCGCCGGCGCGGGTGATCGCCGCGCCGACGTCACCGGTCTTCGCCGAGCCGGGGTGCAGGACGACGGCGTGCGCGCCGAGCAGCGAGCCGGCCTGCAGGGAGGCGGTCAGCGAGCGCAGCGTGTTGGCGCGGATCGTCTCGCCCTCCGACGCGCAGTTGAGCAGGTAGACGGCGTGGATCAGCAGCGCGTCGACATCAGAGTCGGCCATCGCGGCACGGAACTCGGCGACCTCGGCCTCGGAGTAGTCGCGCGGCTTCCACGCCCGCGGGTTCTGGTTGAAGATCTGGATCGCGTGGGCGCCGCGCTCGATCCCGCGCTCGACGGCCTTCGCCGGGCCGCCGGCGGGGGAGACGTGCGCGCCGATCAGCATGGCGACCTCGTAGTGTGAGATGGCGTCATGAGAGTCCGATTCGCTCCTTCACCGACCGGTGCGCTGCACATCGGCGGCGCTCGCACGGCGCTGTACAACTGGCTCCTCGCGCGGGGCGCCTCCGGGACCCTCGTGCTGCGGATCGAAGATACCGACCGCGCACGCTCGACCCCCGAGAACGTCGAGCAGATCCTCGAGGCGCTGGCGTGGCTGCAGATCGACTACGACGAGGGGCCGATCAGCCAGGTCGCGCGCTCCGAGCGTCACCAGGAGGTCCTCCAGCGACTGCTCGACGCCGGCCGCGCCTACCGCTCGACGGCGACCGGCGACGACGTCAAGGACTTCAAGGCGCAGCACGGGGCCGAGCGCGGCTTTCGCGGCGAGGTCCAGGCCGAAGGCGCGATCCGCCTGCACGTGCCCGACGAAGGCGCGAGCGTCGTGCACGACGTCATCCGCGGCGATACGACATTCCAGCATGTTCACCTCGACGACCCGGTCATCGCCCGCGCCGACGGCAGCGTCCTCTACAACTTCGCCGTCGCGATCGACGACCTCGACGCGCAGATCACGCACATCGTGCGCGGCGAGGACCACCTCTCCAACACGCCCAAGCAGCTGCTCGTCGTCGAGGCGGCCGCTGTGGTGGGGATCGGGACCGACGCTGCGCAGCCCGTCTACGCCCACCTGCCGCTGCTGCACGGCCCGGACGGCAAGAAGCTCTCCAAGCGTCACGGAGCGGCCTCCGTGCAGGAGCTGCGCGACGCCGGCTACCTCCCCGAGGCGGTGCGCAACTACCTCGCCCTGCTCGGCTGGGGTGACGCCGACGATCAGACGATCCTCTCGACCGACGAGCTCGTCGAGCGCTTCAGCCTGGAGCGCGTGTCACGCAACCCGGCGCAGTTCGACGAGCGCAAGCTGCGCTGGCTCAACGGCCGCTACCTGCGCGAGCTGCCGGTGGACGACCTGACCGCGCGGCTGGAGACCTACACCGGCCGCGGCGGCCTGCGCGACGCGGCTGAGATCTCACGCGAGAAGGTGCAGACGCTGGCGGACTTCTGGCCATTGGCGGGCTTCATCTTCGACGGGGCGACGGCGGGAGAGAAGGCCGATCAGGCACGCGAGAAGTGGCTCGGCGACGACGGGCGGGCGGCGCTGGCTGACGTGCGCACCGCGCTGGAGGCCGTCGAGCTGTTCACGCAGGAGGCGGTCCAGGCCGCGCTGGAGGGTGTCGTCGCGGCGCGCGAGGCGAAGCCCAAGCAGGTCTTCCAGCCGCTGCGCGTGGCGCTGGCGGGGACTGCGGTGTCGCCCGGCATCTTCGAGACCGTCACGGTCCTCGGGCGTGACGAGACGCTCGCGCGCCTCGACCGAGTGCTGGCACCGATAACGAACTGACGATTGGGTCTCAACCATTCGTCTATAGCTGCCGATACCCGGGGTGTCCCGACGATCCCGATCAGAAAGAGGGACCGCCCGAAATGATCACCTCGCCCGCACGGACTGCAACGGAGTCAAGCAGCGCGCCCGTCCAGCGCCATCACAACGAGGGCCACGGCCGCCGCCTGACTGCTGCGTTCGAGGCGCTCGAGGCATTTCCCGCCTTGGCCGAGTCGCGCAACCGCCTGCTGCGGCTCGTCAGCGCCGACCGCATCTCGCCGGCCGACATCGTCGCCACCGTCGAGTCCGACATCGCACTCGTCGTCGCCGTCCTGCGCATGGCCAACCAGCTCGACGAGCGTCGCCGCGGCCGCATCGAGTCCGTCGTCCAGGCGGTCGAGGTTCTCTCACCGGAATCCGTTCAGGCCCTGGCCAGCAAGGCCCGCACCTTCGACTTCTTCGAGCGCTCCTCCGTGTGGGACAGCGCTCCCGAGCGCTTCCGCCTGCACGGCGTCGCCACGCAGCGCGCCGCCGATCGCCTCGCCTCGGAGGCCGGCTACGAGCATCGCGACCGCCTGATGGTGACCTCGCTGCTGCACGACATCGGCAAGCTCGTGCTCATGCACGCCTACCCCGGCTACCCCGCGCAAGTCCATGGCGACGCCAAGACGCCGGAGGAGCGCGTGCACCGCGAGCGCCGCGACCTCGGCGTCGATCACGCGCTCGTCGGCGGCGTCCTCGCCCGCCGCTGGGGCCTGCCGAGCGCGATCGCCTCGGCGATCGAGCGCCACCACTCCGACGACGCGACCGGCGAGGCTGCCTTCGTGCGTCTCGCCGACATGCTCGCGCACTACGCGCAGGGCGGCCACGTCTCGCCGAACTCGCTGCTGAGGGTGGCTCGCTCGATCGGCCTCGGCCCTGCGGAACTGCGCGCCGTCATGTACGACCTGCCCTACCCGACCTCTGGGCGTCCGCGCCAGATCGACCCGTGCCCGCTGTCAGGCCGCGAGGTCGAGGTGCTCAAGCGCCTTTCCGAGGGCAAGGTCTACAAGCAGATCGCGGCGGAGCTGCAGCTTTCGACCTCGACGGTGCGCACGCACCTGCACAACATCTACGGCAAGCTTGGCGCCGTCGACCGCGCGCAGGCCGTGCTGATCGCTACCGAGCGCGGCTGGCTGTAGCCGGCCGGACGCGCAGTGGCCAGGGCGGTCCCGGCCGTCCGCCGCGCACGCGTGCCGCCACCACCCAGGCGAGCGCCGCGAGGCCGATCCCGAACGCGTCGATCGCGACGTCGACGGGCGCGCCGTGGCGGCCGGCGACGAAGTGCTGGTGGACCTCGTCGCTGACGGCGTAGGCGAGCGCGAGCGCGGTGGCGGGGATCGGGCGGCGCCAGCCCGTCGCGCGGATCAGCGTCAGCGCGAGGACGGCGAAGATCGTGATGTGTGCGAGCTTGCGCAGCACGAGGTCCCACGCGCCGAGGCCGGAGCTCAGGTCGGGCGTCGCCGACAGCGCGAATATGAGCGCCATCATCGCCAGCGGCGGTGCGTATCGACTGATCGGTCCCATAGGCTGAGGCTAGTGAGCCACCGCGCGCGCACCCGATGATCTCGATCACCACGAAGTCGCCCTACGCCCTGCAGGCGCTCGTCGAACTCGGGCGCTCGGGCGGCGCCGGCCCGGTGCCGATCGGCGAGCTCGCTCGCCGCCGAGACATCCCGGCCCAGTTTCTCGAGCAGCTCTTCGCCACGTTGCGCCGCGCCGGCGTCCTGAAGTCCCAGCGCGGCGTGAAGGGCGGCTACACCTTCGCCCGACCGCCGGCCGAGATCACCGTGCTGGAGATCGTCGAGTTGCTCGAAGGCCCGCTCGGCCGGGATGCGAGTGGGATCTTCGGCGACGCCGCCGCCGCCGCCCGCAAGGTGCTCGCCACGACGACGATCGCCGACGTCGTCGAGCGCGAGGCGCGTGCGGCGGGTGTCGCGATGTACCACATCTGAGCCGGGGTCTGCGGCTGCTGGCTGTGCCCTGCGTTTCCGGGGGTTTCGACCGCCTGGCGACCGCTCAGAACCGCTTGTATGGTGCAACGACTGGCCCATGAGCGGACATCTCGCGTCGCCAGCGAGGGCGTCGCGCCGACCTCCACAACGTCGGCTCGAACCGTGGCCAGAGCGACTTGGCCGTGATGGCGTCCTGCAGTTCGCGGAGCTCGAAGTACCCGAGCTGCCCGTCGAACGTCGCGAGGCGCGGCGCGGACTCGTCGGGCAGCTTGCGCACCGCCGCAACCACGCGGTCCTGAACTCGTTCGCTGACGTGCGACGGGACGAGAGCGCGGTCCCCGTCCAGGCGTTCTGCGATGAGTCGACGGAGGGAGAGCTCGACACGCTCGACTTTGGCGTCCAGGCGCGTGCGGAACGGGTCCGGCTTTTCCGTGGCGACGCCGAGTTGCCCCGTCTGCCCGGCCAGGGCATCGGCCAACTCCTCAAGTCGCCAGGGGACAAAGTCGTCGAAGTCGTCGCTCTGCAGCGGGCTCCGCTCACACGCTTGACCGGTACGGCCACCTTATGCCCGGCAACGAGGCGCAAGCAGCCAAGCTGCTGGACGCCTACCTCGACGCGGCGACCGTGTAGCGGCCGTTCCTGGGGGACACTTGACGCAATGGCCGAGTTCCCCAGCATCAAGGCGAGGATCTGTTGAAGATCCTTGAACGTGAACCGCTGGACTAACGGGTTGTGCGGCAGAGCGGCTCGCATCGCCGGATGAAGGCTCCGGGCCGACCGACGATCACGTTCGCGTTCCACGACAAGCGTTCGCTTGCGCCGAGCGAGGTTCGTTCGGTCTTGGTCAAGGACGTCGGCCTTGCAGACGATGAAGCTCTAGCTCTACTCTGAGGATGGACATGGACCCGATTCGCGTCATCTACTAGGAGCACGCTGGTCATGGCTGGTCAGCCGAGAGTCCCGACCTGCCCGGCTGGCGCGTCTTCGGAGACTCCTACAAGGACACGCACGAGCTCGCCGATGAAGGCGTTCGGTTCGTACTCGACTGCGACGCCGAGGATCGCGGCGAGCCTGCGCCGTCGACGTATCCGTCGATCGAGCACTACGTGCCCGCGCCCGCCTGACCCTTAGCGGCCGGCCCACAGACTGGCCCATTTCGCCGGTAGCCCAGCACCGGCGGGCCTCTCGCGGATGTCCACATCTGACCCGCGCCGCCGGCGGGGTCAGCTTGACGGACTGATCAGCGGGCGTGGATGACGCGGCTCGTAGAGCCCCAGCTCTCCGCCGCCCGGAATCGCCAGCGCTTCATCAGGCCGAAGCCCTCGTCGCTGACCGGTCGTGTGAGCTCGGCGCCGTTGGCGGTCAGCGCCGCGACGGTTGCGTGGATGTCGTCGCACGTGCGCTCCGTTGATCATCGCTCGCCCGCCGCCGTTGTGCCGGCGTCCGGCGAGGCACGCGCCACCGCGCGGCGCTCGTGCGTCCCCGTCCCGATGACGCGCTCGCCCTCGCGCACCTCGACGTCGAAGCGCAGCTTGCGCTCGTCGATGATCTCGCGCAGCGTCGTGCGCACCGTGCACCGCGCACCGTCAAATGCTGCCGCCACGTGGCGGATGCAGACCTCGAAGCCGACGGTCGCCAGCCCCGGCGGCAGGTGCTCGAGCGCGAGCATGGCGGCGCAGCGCTCCATCTTGGCGATCATCGCCGGCGTCGCCAGCACCGCGACCGGGATCGTCCCGCCGACGTCGGTCAGCAGCGGGCCCTCGACGGTGAACGGTTCGACGCGCTCGGCGATCACGCTGGCCGACCCTAACGCGCACCGACCCGCCGGGGGAGTACGTTGCCGCCATGGGGGTGCACGGAATCGACTTCCTGGCGATCCGCGAGCGCTCGGTCCAGCGGCTGAGCCGCTGGCAGCTCTCCGATCCCGGCTCGCTGCCGTTGCACGGCGACGAGGACTTCGGGTGGATGCGCGATGGCGCTGACGTCGCCGATCGCTGCCATGCCCTGGCCGCCGCGCTCGCTCTCACGCACCGCGCGCCGGTGCCGACGGTCCGCGGCGCGATCGACGACAACGGCCTGGAGGGCTCGCTGGCCGGCCGCGAGCGCGAGCTGCTGGCCGTGCTCGAGGGCGACGCCGATGCCGAGGAGGGCGACCTGCAACTACTGCTCGTGGACATCGCCTGGCGCGAGGAGGCACTGCACGCATTGCTGTGGTCGCTGGGTCTCGTCGACGACCTTCCCGCCGACGAGATGTGCCCCAAGGCGCCCGCCTACGAGCGGCTCGCGCCGGGCCTGAACCCGGCGGCCGCCGAGGGCGGCGCCGTCCGCCTGCGACCGGTGGCCGAGCTCGCCGCGATGCTCGACTTCTACTACTGCCTGCACTGGCACGCCCGCCGCGCGCAGTACCACGGCGAGCTGTGGGACTACCACATCGCTCCGGGCGTCGTGCTCGAGCGCCGCCGTGCCCTCGAGTGGCTCTTCCAGGACGCCCCGTGGGACGACGTCGACCTCGCGGTCTGACGCGCGCCGAGCCGCGTCAGAGCCGGAAGCGCAGGATGACCTCGGTGCCCCCGGTCGGCCGCTTGCGGATCTCGAAGCACTCGGTCTCGTGCGCCATCAAGCACAGGCCGAGCCCCATCCCCAGGCTGTCGGTGCGCGGGATCAGTCCGATCCCGAAGTCCTGGACGTGGACCGCCAGCAGCCCGTCGAAGCTGAGCCGGACGACGACCCGCAGATCGCCGGCCTCCTCAGTGGCACGATCGCGGTAGGCGTGCACGACGGCGTTCGTCGCCGCCTCGCTGACGGCGAGCTTGATCTGCAGCAGGACATCTTCGCCGGCACCGAACTCGCTGGCGATGTCGCCGACCGCCTGCCGGATCACGGCCACCTGCGACGAGTGCGCCCGATAGCGGACGTCGAGTGCGACGTCCTGGTTGGTCAGCGCCATGATGGCGGTCTACCCGAGGTGCCAGCAAGCCTCACATCGTCACGCCACGCGTGCGGCCCCCAGGCTGGGTACCGTAACGGCGATGACGCGAATCCCGGTCAGCATTGCTCACTATGTCGGCCGGACGCCGATGATCGAGCTGACGCGGATCGCGCCAGCCGGCGTGCGGCTCTTCGGCAAGCTCGAGTCGTTCAATCCGGGGGGCAGCGTCAAGGACCGGATCGGCGTGTCGATGATCGAGGCCGCCGAGGCCGCGGGGGAGATCGAGCCCGGCCGCACGACGATCGTCGAGGCGACGTCGGGCAACACCGGGATCGCGCTGGCGTTCGTCTGCGCCGCGAAGGGCTATGACCTCGTGCTGACCCTGCCGCAGGGCATGAGCCGCGAGCGCGAGAGCCTGCTGCGGCTGTACGGCGCGCGCGTGCAGATCACCGAGTCGCTGGGCGGGATGAACGAGGCCGTCGACGCTGCGCGCGCGATGGCGACGAGCCCCGATGTCTTCCTGCCCGACCAGTTCTCCAACCCCGCCAACCCCGATGCCCACCGCCGCACAACCGGGCCGGAGCTGTGGGAAGCGTTGGACGGCCGGCTCGACATGCTGGTCTGTGGCGTGGGCACCGGGGGCACGATCACCGGCGCGGGGGAGTACCTCAAGGCGCGCAACGCCGATCTGAAGGTCATCGCCGTCGAGCCCGCCAGCTCGGCGGTGCTGTCCGGCCGCGCGCCGGGCCCGCACAAGATCCAGGGGATCGGCGCCGGCTTCGTGCCGCCCGTGCTCAACCGCGAGATCATCGACGAGGTGATCGCCGTCGACGACGAGGACGCGCTCCAGACCGCGCGCGATGTCGCCCGCCGCGAGGGCGTGCTCGTCGGCATCTCCTGCGGCGCGGCGCTGGCCGCGGCGATCGCCGTCGGCGAGCGGGCCGAGTCGCAGGGCACGCGGATCGCTGTCGTGCTGCCGGACTCCGGCGAGCGCTACGTCTCGACGCCGTTCTTCGCTGTCTGACCCGCGCCACCGCGCGAGTACGCTGTCGCGATGCTCGGTCTCGGGACCCTCTCGCGGGTGGTCGGCGAGGTTCGCCGCGACGTCGCGGCGGCGCACGCACGCGACCCCGCCGCGCGCGGGGCCGGCTCCGGTGAGATCCTCACGAGCTGGCCCGGCGTCCAGGCGGTGCTCGTGCATCGTGTCGCCCACGGCCTGCACACCGTCGGCGTGCCCGTCGTCCCGCGCACGCTGTCGATGCTCTCGCGCACGTGGACGGGGATCGAGATCCACCCCGCGGCGCAGATCGGGCGCGGCTTCTTCATCGACCACGGCGCCGGCGTCGTGATCGGCGAGACGGCGCAGATCGGCAGCGACGTGACGCTCTATCAGGGCGTCACGCTCGGCGGCACCGGCTTTCAGACCGGCAAGCGCCATCCGACGCTGGAGGACAACGTGACGGTCGGCGCCGGCGCCAAGCTGCTCGGCGCGATCACCGTCGGCCACGGCGCGAAGATCGGCGCCAACAGCGTCGTCATCCACGACGTTCCCGCGAACTCGACCGTCGTGGGCAATCCCGGCCATCCGGTGCGCGTCGAGGGCAGGCGACCGGAAGGGCCCGACAACGACTGGATCCACCTGCCCGACCCGATCGCCGACGCGATCACGCGCCTGTCCGCCCGGATCGCCGAGCTGGAGCGCGAGGTCGCCGGGCTGTCGGGCGCCGAGCGGGCGACGGTCGCCGAGGTGCATCCGCTGCGCCCGGCGCAGGGCCCGAGCCCAGCCGGCGGCTGAACCACCGGGCACGCGGCGCGGCCTCAGTAGTACACGCACCGCGTCCGGTGGCGCGGGCGAGCCTTGTATCCCGGTGCCTGGCCACGGCTCCACAACCAGTTGTCGAGCTCGTGCTCGCTGGCGCCCGCGCGCCGGGCGATGAGCTCGCAGGCGTGCACGGCACAAGCGCGCAGTTCGCGCTCCTCGCGACCGGCGGGCAGCAGCCGGCCCGCGTCGATGTGCTCCGCCAGCCGCGCGTCGTAGCGCAAGACCCCGTCGCAGCGCAGCACGTGGGGGACGAGGTTGTCGGCGAAGATCGTCAGGCGGTCGAGGTCCTTGAACCGCGCGACGCCGGCCAGCGCGAGGTTGGCCGGCACGCTCTGCGCGCGCTTGGAGAAGCCACGGTCGTCAAACAGGGCCATCGAGCGCGCCAGTTCGGCGGCGAGCGCCTGCGCAGACCCGCGCGCCGCACGCACGACGCGCAGCGCGTCGCGCTCCCCGAGGAAGACGCCGAGCGCGCGCAGCGCCTGGGCGTAGAGCGCCATCAGCTCGTGGTCGCGCGGCTGGCCGAGCGTGTCGGCGATCTCCTCGGTGCCGATTTCGCGCAGCTGGGCGGCGCTCCACGGGCCGTGGGCGCGGAAGCGGTCGGCGAGCGCCCAGGCGACCGTGAAGTAGCCCGAGCAGCCGGCCCGCTTGCGCAGCGTGGGAAACCAGCCCGAGCCGAAGTTCACCGTGTCGAGCGTGAGGAAGTAGGCCGCCACGTCGGCCTCGGAGCCGTCGAGGTAGTGGCGCACGGGGTCCAGGGCGGGCGGTGTGCTGGGCACGACCTCGGCGACCGCGTCGAGGTCGATCCGCACCGACTGAGCGGTGGCGGCGATCTGCGCGCAGCTGGCACGAACCCCGTCGGAGAGCTTGGCGGGCGCTGCTGCTGGCGCCCGCTCGGGAAACTTCAACGACGGGCGAAGACGAGTGTGAGCGTCGCCCCGCCCGGGATGTTCAGGGTCGGCGCGCCGAGGACGAGACCGATGCCGACATCGCGATTGCGCCGGTCGAGCAGGATGCCGCGGTGCACCCGGCTGGCCATGAGCATGCGCACGAGCCGGCGCGGCGTGGAGCGCTGCTGCCAGCCGCAGGCGAGGGCCTCGTCGATTCAGGCTCCGGAGCGTCGGTCACCATGCCGCGCCGAGTGACCTTGGCCCGTGACGCTGCAATGAGTTCGCGGCGTAACTCGGGGGCCATTTTCCGCAAATGCAGTAGCACTGCACCCTCGGGCTTTT
>JBBSQG010000037.1:0-12843 GCA_038258125.1 Solirubrobacterales bacterium | reverse complement strand
TACGCCGACGACATCGCCGAGCACGGCGGCCTCTTCGGGCCGCACCTCGATGCGACCTCGGAGCTCGTCAAGACGCGGGCCCTCGTCAAGCAGGTCAACGAGGGCGTCGTCGGCTACATCGCAGCGATCGACAAGATTCGTTAGGGAGGACACATGAAGCCTGAACATGTCGTTTCGATCGTGCTTGTCCTCGTTGCCGTCCTCGTCATCGCGGGATTTCTCATCGCCGTGATCGTCGAGCTGCGGCGCACCCACCTGCGGCTCATCACGATCCTCGGCGCAATCGTCGAGACCGTCGAGAAGACCGATGGGCTGGAGGGCGTCGTCAACGACATCGCCGACGATCTCGCCGCCGGGCAGTCGGCGCTGGCGGACTGCATCGATCGCCTCGAGCAGCGCGTCGGCGGGCGGTCCAACGGTGGGCAGCCGGCTTCGCCGTCCGGCGTGTACACCGACCACTAGGTGCCGAGATGTGTCTAGCGATCCCCGGACAGATCGTCGAATGGGTCAACGAAGAACTGCACCTCGCAATGGCGCAGGTCGCCGACGTCCGGCGTAGCGTCAACGTCGGCCTGCTCGCCGAGACGGAGGACAGCGTCGGCATCGGCGACTGGGTCCTGATCCATGTCGGATTTGCGATGTCGAAGATCGACGAGGCGGAGGCGCGTGCGACGCGAGAGTTCCTCGAGGAGCTGGGCGATCCCTACCGCGACGAGCTCGCAGAGCTCGAACGTAGCGCCATCGAGTAGACGCCGGCGGCGGCGCGACGACGTCGATGCCCGCCGCATCTCCGCGACGCCCCATGGCCCGCGCGTGCGCGACGACGAGCATGTCCTATCCGGCGGCTTCAGCGGATCGCGGGACACCACGGCCTGACCGGCTCGCCGCTGGATCGCCTTTACCGGCACTACACGTACAATCTCTCATCGTGTTCATGCCGATGCTGATCGCGATCTGGGACGAGGTGCGGCAGATGGATCGCGGCAACGCGCCCGTGTCCGGAGGCGCGGAGTAGATGTCCGAGCCGGACGAGCCGACGCAGACGGCGCTGGACCACGACGGCGTCGTGTCCGCCCTGCAGGGGCGCCTGGGCAAGTACTGGACCGTCACGGTGCGCTCCGCGCGACCCGGTGCTCCGCTCATCGCGATGTTCAGCGGCGCGCTGCAGAAGGCCGAGCCCAAGGACGACGCGCCGCCCGGCGAGACGGACTACGTCTGGTATGTCGGGGCCGACAACAGCACCTTCGGCGCGTTCGCGATCCCGCAAGAGGGCTTCGTGCAGGCGCACTGGGAGGCGACTCCGAAGGGGCCGTGCCTCATGGCCCGCTGTGCCGACGTGCTCATCGCGCTGTTTCCTCGCGCGGTCGAGGACTGATCCGGCCGCAACCCTCGCACAGTTGTCCTTCGACGTAGGTGTTCGCCACAGCTAGGCTGTTGGGGTGAGAGCGTTCGTCCTTTGCCTGGGCCTGGCGCTGGCGCTCGTCGTCGGCGGCTGCGGAAACTCCGACGACGGACCGTCGCGGGTGCCCGCGGCCGACGCCGAGCCCACCGCGGGCAGCTGGAAGACCTGGGTGCTCGACTCGCCCGCGGACATCGCCGTCGCGCCGCCGCCGCGCGCCGGTTCCGCGGCAGCCCGCACGGACGAGCGCGAGCTCGCGGCGGCGGTCGACGCACGCACGCCAGCCCAGGAGAAGCGGGTGCGCGAGCAGAACGTCGAGTCCGTCGTGCAGCCGTGGCTTGCGCGCGCGATGTCGCTCGTCTCCCAGCGCGAGAAGAACCCGCCGGCCGCCTCGCGGTCCTACGGGCTCGTCGCGGTCGCCATGCATGACGCCGCGCTCGCCGCCTATCACTGGATGTACCGCTACAACCGCAAGGCCCCCGGGGACGACCCGCTCGTCGCGGCGAGCTCCGACCCGTCCTATCCGTCATCCGGTGCGGCGATCGCCGGCGCCGCCTCGCGGGTGCTGTCCTATCTGTATCCCGAGGTGCCGCAGGCGCGCTTCGACCAGGACGCCGACGACGCCGCGCGGCTGCGTGTCCTGGCCGGGACGGCCTATCCGAGCGACGCGGAGGCCGGGCTCGCGCTCGGCCGCGCGGTCGGCGAGCGCGCCGTCGCCCACGCCAAGCGCGACGGCTCGACGCGCGTCTGGAACGGCAAGCGGCCACGCGGGCGCGGGTACTGGGAGCCACCGCCCGGCTCACTGGCCCGTCCGGTCGAGCCGCTCGCCGGGACCTGGAAGACGTGGGTGCTGCGCAACGGCCGTCAGCTGCGTCCCCAGCCGCCGCCGGCCTACGACTCGGCGAAGTTCCGCGCCGAGGCGACGGAGGTCGTGCGCATCAGCGAGCACCTCACGCCCGAGCAGGAGCGGATCGCCAAATTCTGGGCGGGCGGGCAGGGCACGCCGCTGCCGCCCGGCATCTGGAATCAGGTCATGTTCGCCTACGTGCGCGACCAGCATCTGAGCATCCCGCTGCAGACCCGGGTCTTCGCGCTGCTCAACGTGGCGATGGCCGACGCCGGCGTCGCGTCCTGGGACGCGAAGTACGCCTACTGGAACCTGCGCCCCGTAAACGTGGTGCGCGACCTCGGCATCGAGAAGAACTGGAAGCCGCTGCTCGACACGCCGTTCTTTCCGGCCTACGTGTCGGGCCACGCGACGTACTCCGGCGCCGCGGGCGAGGTGCTCGCCCACCTGTTCCCCTCCGACGCCAAGCTGTGGCGCGCGAAGGCGCGTGAGGCCGGCATCTCGCGCCTGTACGGCGGGATCCACTACCGCAGCGACAACGTGGTGGGTCAGCGCATGGGGCGCGAGGTCGGACGGCTCGTCGTCAAGCGCGCGGAGCAGGACGGCGCCGAACGATGAGCGCGCGTGGCCACCGTCGATCGTGCATCGGACCGGCGATCGCGATCGCCGCCCTGCTTGCGCTCGCCGGCTGCGGCGAGGGCGAGCAGACTCCCCCGCGCGCGAAGGATCCGTTTCGCGCTGTGCCGCAGGACACGATCACCGCACCCGCCGACAAGGCCGCGCCGCGCTGGGAGCCGGTGACGAGCTTCGCGGGGCGCGGCACGGTCGCTCGCACCGTGAACATCTCGAAGGGGGCGATCCAGTGGCGCGCCCGCTGGCGCTGCACGTCGGAGCGTCTGTCGCTCGTCATCAGCCCGCCGCCGCGCAGCGGCTCGGCGCGCGCCGAGGGCGATTGCCCCGGCGAGCACGCATGGGTCGCCGACGGACGCCGCGAGTTGCGCGTAAAGGGGGGCACCGGTCCCTGGCGGGTGAACGTCGAGCAGGAGGTCGACACCGCGCTGCACGAGCTGCCGCTCCCCGCCATGGAGGCGTCCGGCACCAAGGTGCTCGCGCGAGGCGACTTCTACAAGATCGAGCGCAAGGGCCTCGGCAGCGCGACGCTCTACAGGCTGGCCGATGGGCGCCTGGCGCTGCGGATGGAGGGCTTCAGGACCGACGCGAACACCGATCTGCTCGTCTGGCTCAGCAAGGCGCGGCGACCGCGCACGACGAAGGCGGCGTTCAACAGCCGTCACCGCGACGTGGCGCCGCTGAAGTCGACGCTCGGCGATCAGAACTACCTGCTGCCGCGCGGGGTCGACGCGGCGAAGGTGCGCTCGATCGTGATCTGGTGCGAACCCGTACAGATCGCCTACACCGCCGCGACGCTGGCGCGCTGAGCCGGCGACGCATGCCGGTCGAGATGGTTGGGAACACTCGCGGACTCACGTACTAGAGTCTGTGCGCATATAGCGACTGCGGAGGTGGGTTGGAGTGCGAGGAGCTGACAGGACGATCCGTACGCCCGGAACGAGAGGGCGCGCAGCCGCCATCGCCGTGACCGCCGTACGCCGCGAAGCTGCGAGAACCGGAGTCGAACGGCGGGCGTCCGCGAGATGCATGATGATCCCGCACCATGAGGGTGCGCTGACGATGTCCAGCGTTTTCTTCGCGCGCGGTACGGGAACCGGGACCGGCGCTCTCGCCGAGCAGATCCCGAGCAGCCGGACGCTCGAGATCCAGCAGCTGAGCCGGTTTCGCCGGCAGGTCGCGGGATCGCCGGGGCCGGCGCCCGACGACGGACCGCACGATCATCCGCACTGAGCCCCGCCGGAGCGCACGTTGCGCCTGAGCGTGCTCGATCAGTCTCCGATCGCGGCCGGCTCGGATCCGGCGCAGGCGCTACGCGACAGCGTCGACCTCGCCGAGCTCGCCGACGGGCTCGGCTATCACCGCTACTGGCTCGCCGAGCACCACAGCAGCCCGATGCTCGCCGGCACGAGTCCCGAGGCATTGATCGGCCCGATCGCGGCGCGGACCAGCCGGCTGCGCGTCGGCAGCGGCGGCGTGATGCTGCCGCATTACAGCCCGCTGAAGGTCGCCGAGACGTTCAGCCTGCTGAGCGGACTCTTCCCGGGCCGCATCGATCTCGGCGTGGGGCGAACCGACGGGACCGACGATCCCGTCACGAGCTTCGCACTGCAGCGAGACCGCAACAACCCGGCACCCGACGACTTCGGCGAGCAGCTCCCCGAGCTGCTGGCCTATCTCGACGACGCGCTGCCCGCCGAGCACATCTTCGCCAAGCTGCCGGCGACTCTGCCGGGCCGCCCGGAAGGGCCCGAGCCATGGCTGCTCGGATCCTCGCCGCAGAGCGCCGTGTGGGCGGGCGAGCTCGGCATGGCGTACGCCTACGCGGACTTCATCAACCCCGGGGCCGGCGTCCAGCTCGTCGACCTCTACCGCGAGCGCTTCGTCGCCTCCAAGCGCCTGCGCCGGCCCCGCGTACTGGTCGCCGTCTGGGCGCTGTGTGCCGAGACCGACGAGCGGGCGGCGGAGCTCGCTGCCAGCGCGCGGATGACGATGTTGCTTGCGCGCCGCGGCCGGTTCACCCCGGTGCCCCGTGTCGAGACGGCGCTGCGCTTCATCGAGCGACGCACGCGCACCGACGCGCCGATCGAGGCTCTGAGCAAGCGGATGGTCACCGGCGCCCAGGCGACGGTGCACGACGGCCTTCGCGCGCTGGCCGACGACTACGACACCGACGAGCTGATGGTGCTCACGGTCACCCATGACCACGCGGCGCGCCGCCGTTCGTACGAGCTGCTCGCCGGGCGCTTCTCGCTCGTGTCGGCGGACCCCTGACCGGTACTCGTCGGGCCAGCGGCCGTGCTCGTCGAGGTACAACATCGATCTCGGCGACCGCCCAGCGCTCTGCGACCCTTGGCCTGCGCCCGAGATTCCCAAGCTACAACCCGGGTGGATGGCGGACGGTGAACCCCGCGGTGGGCCGCATGTCTCGCGTCCAGCGTGTGCCGCCGCTGCGCAACGCGGTGGTGTCAAAGCGCCAGCCGGCGACGACCATGAACATGTGTCCCCGGTTGGCGTAGGGCGTGATCCACCCCCGGGGCTGGGTTCCCCCACGTCATGAACGGACCCGACGCCATCGGCGAGTTGACGAGCCCGGCAGAGGCCGGCGCGTAGCTGATCGATCCCGAGCAGTCATACGCAGTGTCCTTGAAACCGGCGTGGCCGCCGCCGTACAGGTACGAAAGGCCGGCGATCGCGTTACCGGCCGCGATCACGCGCTTGACCGCCTGGGCGCAGCGGGGGTGCTTGCCCGCTCGGCGACAGCGCGTCGCTGTCCGTCGGCGCGGTCGGCGCGGCGCGCGCCGTGAACGTCCGGCCGGCGCCGATGATCGCGAGCAGGATGACGCTGGTCCATTGCGCGTTGCTGAGGCCGAGCGCGAGTTGCGGGCTGTCGCTGCGAATGAAGAACTCGAAGAACCGTGCGGTGGCGAAGAGCGCGAGGACGAGCCATGCGAGGTCGCCGGGGCGCCGGAAACGGTGGCGCAGCGGCCAGATCGCGATCAGGATCATGGTGGCGAGCAGCACCTCGTAGAGGCCGCCGTTGTGGTAGGCGTAGGCGGGGTTCGGGGTCAGCGCGTCGGGATGCGAGTTGCGGACGGCGAGAAAGAAGCTGCTGCGCTCGCCGTAGTGCTCGCCGTTGATGACGTCGCCGATCCGTCCGATTGCGACGCCCAGCGGCAGGCCCGCAGCGCCCGCGTCCAGGTACCACCCAGGCAGTCGCTGGCGACGCACGTAGACGGCGATCAGGACGGCGGCGAGGATGACGCCGCCGTCGAACGTGAACCCGCGGCCCGAGAGCAGGCGATCGGGGTTGACGAGCGCGGCGGGGTCGTGCTCGAGCAGGTAGAAGAGGCGTGCGCCGACTATCCCGCCGAGCGCGGCGAGCCCGGCGATCGTGTACATCGGCTCGACATCCATGCCCCGCCGACGCAGCCAGCGGCCGGCGGCGACACCGCCGATCAGGATGCCGAGCGCGATCGTGATGCCATGCCAGGCGAGCGTGACAGGGCCGAGCTGGATCTCCGGGCCGATGCCGATCGTTATGACTGCCGTCAAGGCGCGTCCTCTGATGCCTGTGCGATGGGCCCGGCCGGCACTCGGTAGCCGGTTGGGCGGGGCTGGCGCGGCACGACCGGCTGGGGTCGCGCCGCGCCTGGCGGTCGGTCAGCCGCTGTGGCCTTCCATCTCGTCGCTCGGGGGAGCATCAGGGCCGAGGTGTTTGCGCATCGCGGCGATCTCCCGCTCCTGCGCGGTGATGATGTCCTGGGCGAGGAGCTTGAGCTTGGTGCTCTTGCCCTTGCTCAGCTCGGCGTTGGCCATCGTCACGGCGCCTTCGTGGTGAGGGATCATGTCCGTGATGAACGCCTTGTCGAACGGCTTGGCCGTCTTCAGGGACGCGAGATCGGCGTCCATGCCCATCATGTGCTCGGCGACGCCGAGCGAGCCCTTCTGGATCCCGGCGTCGGCGAGCGTCCGATCCTCGCGGCGCATCACGTCGATCTCTTGATTCTGGGTGCGGACGATGTCGTCGGCGAGCTGCTTGACGAACGCGCTCTCGCCTCGCTCCTGGGCGATCTTCGCCATCTGCACGGCGGACTCATGGTGCGGGACCATGTCCGCGATGAACGCGCGGTCGACGGCGTTACCGGCGGCGCCGGCTGCCGTGTCAGAGCTGCTGTCGTCGCCGCAGCCGGCGACGGTGAGCGCGCCGGCGGCGAGCAGCACGGGCAGGATCTTCATGTACTTCATGGTGTGCGTTCTCCTTGGTCGGTGAGGTTGATCTGCGGGCAGGCGTGAACAGCCGCGCGCGAACGCGCGGTCGATCAGCTGCTGATCAACACCGACAGACGCAGAGCAGGCGAAGCAGCGCGGGTCCGTCGCGGCCGCGCGGCGCGGGAGCCCGTACGGTCGCGAGCGTTGCCGGCGCGAGCGAGAGCACGGGACGCCAGCGCCCCAGCGCGACGATGGCGAGAGCGATCGCAACGACGGCGGCGCCGACGGCCGCGAAGACGCCGAGGCAGATCTCCGCGACGGTGCCGGCGCTCATCCCGTGATGCATGTCGTTCATCGGCAGCGTGCTGTGATGGACCGCGATCATCGCTCCCAGCGCCATGATCGCGCCGACGAGCGCAAGCTGTCGGCGACGGCGGCGCAGCAACCTGCGAATCGCGAGCGGGCTCACCGTGCTCAGGGTACCCATCGCACCGGGGTGCGAGCTTGATGCGCCGGGGCGTGGCGCGGCGACGGTCGAGCGCGCGGGCCGAATGCGCGCGCCGGCGATTGAAGCGCGCCGGGGGCCGACCCCGCGTAGGAGCGACGATCGGTGTTCCAGGCAGCGCTGGTCTGCACGATCATGCTGCAAGCTGTGCTCTGGGGTGTCATCAGCGGCGTCGTTGCGCGATCGTTGCTGGCGGGTGACAAGCCGGGTGGCCGGTGACGGTCGCGGCCGGGTTCGGTGGCTGCCTGGCCGGGTCTATGGTTGGTCACGAACTGCTGCGAATGCACGAGTTTCATCTGTTTGAACCGGAGAGCCTGGTCCCGGCGGTCACGGCCAGCGGGATGATCTCGGTGGCGTTGCGGCGCGTCGCCCGCGCGTCGCAACGAACGTGGCTGTTTCGGTAGCTCTCCCGGGCACGAGCCTGCGCGCACTGACCGCGACCCGCAGCGCGCGGCTCTTGCCGCGGCGCTCGACGCGGACCGATCCCACGTTCCGTCCGGCGGCATTGACGAGCGTGGCTCGCGCGATCCGCTTGCTCGCGGGCCGCGCGCCCTGGGCGCTAGGCCGCCCGACAGCGCGCTCGTCGCGAGGACGCGGCGGTCAGCGCCGTTGCGGCTGCAGCGTGTCTGCCGCGGGCGTTCCCGGCCATGTGTATGCCTCCCGCTCTCGGATCGGGTGTATACCCGACCGCCGGACCCTGCTTGGGGTTCCTGGGTGGCTTGACGCAAGGCCGCGCGAAGCCGCGCCCTGGGTGTGCCGCGAGGCCTTGTCATGCGTCGTGGGCCGGTGTTGCGCGATGCACGAAGACCGGGGACGGGAAGGCGCCGGCGATGTGCGATGCATCGCAGCAGGGCACCGCATGGGCACGCGACGGGCTGTTTGAGCCCGACGGCTATGAACCGGCGACGGGCGATGATCGCGGCGACTCCCGCCGCGGTCAGGATCAAGCTCGTGGCCGCGAAGCCTTCAGACGACGCGCGTGCGATCAGTGGCCCGCCGAACGTCGCTATCGCGGCGGCCGCGCCTTGAACGGTGGCGAAAGCCGCACGGTAGCGCCCGGCGGCGGCGTGTGGCGCGATGCCCGCGACGATCGCGGGGATGATCGCGATCAGCGTCGCTTCCCCGGCCGACCAGGCGAGGGTGCTCAGCAGCGGGTCGGTGGTGAGCGCGGCGGCTGCGATGCCGACGCCTTGAAGGGTGCCGGCGGTGACGATCGCGTGCAGCGCGTTCACGTGGGCGGCGATCGACCACAACAGCGGTGGGAACGCGACGAGCACCAGCGCGTTGACGAGGATCATGGTGCGGTAGTCGCCGTCGTCGAAGATCTGCGCGAGCCCCGAGAACGCCTGGAACATCACCATCGTCAGCGGTGCGTACGCGATCGCCAGCAGCCACATGTGTACGGGACGTCGCGAAAGCCGCGCCCGGCGCTACCGCCGGGTTGTGCGGCAGGATGCGCGTGGGGCAGCAGACCGGCGGCTGCAAGCGCCGCGGCGGCCATCATCAGCGCCTGGACGGCGACGGCCAAGCGCAGGCCGGCTCCAGCGGCCAGCGCCCCGGCCGAAGCAAGAGCTCCCAAGTTGACCAACCAGACGAACGCGCCGAAGGCCCGTTCGCGTGATCCCTGATCGCCGACGTCTTCGGATGCAGCGTCGTGAGCGAGGGCGTGAGCGGTGGCCGCTTCCAGTGCGAGGCGCCAGGCGGCCGTGGCGAGTCCGTAGGTGACCTCGCGTTCCTGCACGTCCATCCGACCGGCCACGGCCATGCCAACAGCGCCAGGCCCGCCGCCCACGACGACCCGATCGCCTTCGCGGCGACGTTTCCGAGCGCCGGTCGCTGCGTTGCAGTTCGACTACTGGCAGTGGCTCACCGCGGGGTATCGGCCGCTCAGCACACGGTCCTCAGCGTAGCTCGACGAGCGCGTGCGACAGCCTCGGAATGCCTGCCGTCGGCGCCCGTCATTTCAGCCGCGATATCCGCCCTCCGTGGCCCCGGCTGCTGCACCGATGATCGCGGCGTCGTCGATGCCCTCGACGACTATGGGCCGCGATGGGCTCGCTGATGAGCCGTGCGTCGGACTCAGCTCGGAATTGCCGCATGTCGAATCCGTGCCGCGCGACGATCCGTAGCGGTGGCACCGGCCGGAGCCCCGCCGCTTTCCGGTCTGATCAAACCCCCGATCCGTTGCGTCGAGTCAAACGCAAGCCAGGTCGCGCCGGGGCCAAGCGAAGCCGTCGCTCTCAGCTGTCTGAGATCGAGCGCGCCGGCCTAGCAGGGCTGGTGCTCACAGCCGCATCGCGGGTCCCGTGTGGCGCGCGCCGGCCGCCACCCCACCTTGCAACGGGACGGATCCGGGTTGCTGGTTGAGGGTAGGATTGCCGAGCCACTCCAACGGGGGTCCGTAAACCGACGGCGGCGGCGCTCCGGCGCTCACGGCAGCTGAAGCTCGACTACGGCGTTCTCGTTGACGATGTACAACCACGGGCCGGGACCTCGGGACCGCACAATCGCCTCGACGGTGTCCCAGTGACGTACAAGGCGCGTCAGCCAGTCCCACGTCGAGAGGTCGCGCTTTCCCCCGATCTCGAATACGCGTAGCCCAGCTTCCTTGAGGTACAGCAGCTCTTGCAGGCGCGACCTGATCCGCTTGTCGCGGCCGATCACCACGAGCTGTCGCGTGGCCACGATCGGCATCCATTCGACGTCAGCTACTCCGAGGTGGGCACTCAGGGATGAGTGCGTGGCCAATGTGGACGGTGTCACGTCGCGCCGCAGCAAGCGCCTTGCCGATACCGAGCGCGCTCTCGTCGACGTAGAACCGCAGCTGCTCGGGATCGGCCGTCATGCCTGCCCCCTTTGCGGTGGATCACGCCGCTCGCAGCAGCTCGTATCGGACGGCCTGATCGATCCAGGAGCGAGGTAGCTCGTACATCTCGGCGATCATCTCCGGCGGGTCGCCAGCGCGCACACGCTCGGCGATCACCTCGGTCCGGACGCCGCGGACAACGGGCTCCCCGAAGCCTCGAAGTGGATCGATGGTGACGTGCTCGATGTCAGCGAAAGGACGCAGCAGGCGAATCTCGCGGGCGTTTCCGTCGCCTGGCGTCCACTCCAATGATCGCCTGAACTCGTCCGCCGGCTTGCTCCATAGCGGCTGCTGCTGATCGCGCACGACGACGAGAGACAGTGAGGGGTCGAGGTTGACCTTCTCCTGAGCCCTCAGCACTAAGTCCCGACTGTCGACCTCAAGCCAGGTTCGGGCTGCAGCCAATGGTACGGCGTGTTCAGCTCCTCTCGAAGAACCTCGATTGCCGGTCTCATCCGAATGAGCGGCACCCCAGCGTCGCGGTACTCGGCGAGCAGGCGGGTCTCAATGAACTCGCCCCACGTCGCGATCTCGTCGCCGGTGGATTCCTGACGGATCACCGGTGGTACGCCTTCCCGCCGCGCCGGTAGCCGTCGATCCAGCGCCGAGCAGTGCCGGAGCGCAGACCAAGGATGCGGTCGACTTGGCCCACGCCGTATGTTGGGCGTTCGAGGAGATGGATGAGGTTGCCCATGACGCCGGCCATGATCTCAGGCGCGGCCAGCAACGCAAGCGGCCGTCAACGCTGCTTGTTTCGGGCGAGAGCGTGATCGGAGTTCTGCAGACCACCATCGGTGGCGCCGACTTTGGCCCTCTCGCGAGACTGCTGCAGTTGGACGAAAGCAGCCGTGTTGGGGCTGATGCTCCGTCTGCCCAGCCCTGCCCTGCGCGGAGCGCGCAGAGGTGCCTCGTGAGCACGCCGATCGACTTCCTCGGCGACGCGTGAGGTTTGTCCGAGGCGAGCTTTGATGACGGACACCGCGCACGCCGCTGAAGTGGGGACGCGGCCGGTGCCGATGAGCGGCGCGCACTGATGCGCCCACGTCGCCGCCAGCCGGCCTGGATCTACGTCCGTCCAGCGCCCGATCTAGACTTCGTTGCCATGACGCTCGGGACAAGGATTGGGACAACGCGCGCTGGACGGGCTCCTGGGTATCGTCCTGCGGTCGCTGCAAACCTGTCGTTTCCAGCACTTCTTCGTCATGGGCGCGGCGGGTTTCGAACCTGCGACCTCTCGCGTGTGAAGCGAGCGCTCTCCCACTGAGCTACGCGCCCTCAGGGGTTGCCGATTGTACGAGACGCGGGCCGAGGTGCTTGGCTCGCGCGCCGGACGCGAGCGTGGCACCCTGCGGTTTGAGCCATGTCTCCCACGGTGCCCAAGGAACGCCGCGTCGACGGCCCGACGAATCACGGCGAGGAGATCTGCCACATCGTCACGGAGGAGGATCCCGACACCGCGCTGTGTGGCAAGGACGTCACGGGCTGGCCGTGGAACCCACCCTGGCCCTACTGCGTCGTGTGCCTGGACCTCATGCACGCCGGCGGCGCTGGTTCGTAGACGCGCGTCGCGTTCCGGGGCCTGAGCGCCCGAAACGCGCACCGCACCCACGAGGCCGCGGGGCGCACCGCGCATTCCGGCGCCTGAGCGACCGAAACGCGCACCTGCGGCGCGCTCAGAGCTCGGTCTTCGCCCGCCGCGCCTCGCGTTGCACGCGCTTGTAGCTGCGCCCGGGCCGCTCACGCGCCGCCGTAGCCGCGCGGCGGTCGTCGATCCACTGCTGCTCGCGCTCGAGCTTGCGCCAGGCCGCGACCCGCTCGGGATCGCCATCCGCGCTCACCGCGCAGCCCGGCTCGCCGTTGTGCTGGCAGTTGGAGAAGCGACACTGCGCGGCGAGCTCCTCGATGTCAGCGAACGTCTCGACGACGCCGCCGCCCTCCCACAGGCCTGCCTCGCGGATCCCCGGCGTGTCGATCAACAGCGCGCCGGAGGGCAGCGTGAGGAGGTCGCGGGTGACCGTCGTATGCCGCCCGCGGCCGCCGTTGTGCTCGCTGACCGCGCCGATCGCCTGGCGGTCGAATCCGAGCAGGGCGTTGACGAGCGTCGACTTGCCGGCGCCCGACGGCCCGAGCAGGACGCTCGTCGTATGCGGCGCCAGCAGCGCGTCGACCGGACCGATCGACGCCGGGTCGTGGACGCTGACCGGCACGCCGTCGGCGAGGCCGAGGCGGCGCGCCATCGCGCGGGCGCAGGCGCCGCCGTCGGGATCGAGATCGGCCTTCGTCAGCACGAGCGCGGCTGGCACGCCACCCGCCGCGGCCAACGCGACAATGCGCTCGCAGCGGCGCTCGTTGGGCTCTGGCAGCGGCTCGACGACGAGCACGAG
>JBBSQG010000036.1:0-12871 GCA_038258125.1 Solirubrobacterales bacterium | reverse complement strand
TCTCGGCACGCGCGACTCCCCGCTGAAGACAGCGGCGGGTCGTGCTCGCGGCGCAGGGCTGGGATATGACCCGGACCGCGTGCGCGCCTTGAGAGTCTGCCCGCCGAGCTGGCCGCGTACCCGCTGCCCCAGCGCCCAGCTCCCGCCGCCCCCGGGCGGCTGTTCGCGCGCCGCGACAGCGGCGGGCGGTGGCCGTGGCGGATCTACTCCCACTACGCACCCGACCCGACGCACGGCGCCGCGTTCGCGCAGCGGGCGTTCGGGGGCGACGGCTCGTCGAGGTCAACCACGCCCCGCGACTGCCCGGGCTCCAGGGGAGATGCGGCACCGAGTGGGTCAGCGGCGCTAACTCATCGGCGCGCTTCTCGGCACGCGCGACTCCCCGCTGAAGACAGCGGCGGGTCGTGCTCGCGGCGCAGGGCTGGGATATGACCCGGACCGCTTGCGCGCTTTGAGATTCTGCGCGCCGAGCTGGCTGCGTAACCGCTGCCCGAGCGCCCAGCTCCCGCCGACCCCCGGCGGCTGTTCGCGTTCTTCGAGGCCTACTTCTCGAACTGGATCGAGGGCACGGTGTTCGAGGTCGAGGAGGCCGAGGAGATCGTGTTCGAAAGCCGCGTCCCGCCGCAGCGGCCGGCCGACGCCCACGACATCCAAGGGACGTTCGACGCGATCACCGACTCGCGGCTGCGTGGGACTGTGCCGCGCGACGCCGACGAGCTTGAGGACTTCCTGCGCGACACTCACCGCCGGGTCATGGGTGGTCGCCCGCGGGCCGCGCCGGGTGAATACAAGGAACGTCCCAACCGCGCCGGGATGACGTGCTTCGTGCATCCCGATCTTGTCCGCGGCACGCTGCGCGCAGCGTTCCCCCTCCGCGCCGGGTCATGATCCCGATGAGCTACCGCGACGAATACCTTGCCGCGCTCCGAGCGCTGAGCCTCAACGACAACCCGATATCAACGTGCTCCTGGCATTGCTCGACAGCGACCACGTCGATCACCGCCGCGCCGACGACTGGCTCGATGAGGAGATCGAGCACGGCTGGGCCTCGTGCGCGATCACCGAAAACGGCTTCGTGCGCATCGTCAGCCAGCCGCGCTATCCGAGCCCGATCCCGCTGGCCGCGGCGATCGACCTCCTGCGCGGCGCGTGCGACGGCAGCACTCACGAGTTCTGGGACTGCGACGTCAGCCTGCTCGACGCCCGAGTCGTCGACCGCACCCGTCTGCACGGTCCCCGACAGGTCACCGACGCCTACCTGCTCGCGCGCCCGTGCCACGGCGCACGATGGGCGCTTCGCCACCTCGACCGCACGCTCTCGATCGCCACCGTCAAGCGTGCGCGCACGGAGCACCTGACCGTCCTCTGATCTGCTCGCATCATCGACCCGCGAGCCGTCGCGCTGACCGCGGTGCGATCCGTCGGCATCGCCGCCTACCCTGTCGGGGGTGTCCGGTCCAGCCATCGTCCAGTCCGATCGCACGGTGCTGCTCGAGGTCGCCCATGAACGGTTCGCGGAGGCCCGCGAGACGGTCGGTCGCTTCGCGGAGCTGGAGAAGAGCCCCGAGCACATCCATACCTACCGGATCAGCGACGTGTCGCTGTGGAATGCCGCGGCGAGCGGGATGGACGCCGCGCAGATCGTCGACGCGCTGACTGATCTGTCGCGCTATGACGTTCCGTCGTCGGTGCTCGCCGACGTGCGCGACCTGTGCGCCCGCTACGGCCGCCTGCGCCTGTGCGACGGCGAAGGCGGGCTGCTGCACCTCGCGACCGATGAGCCGGCGCTGCTGGCGGAGGTCCTGCGCGCGCCGGCCGTCGCGGCACTGATCCGCGGCCGGCCGGCGGCCGGTTGGGCGACGCTTGATCCGACCGCCCGCGGCCCGCTGAAACAGGAGCTGATCGCGCTCGGCTGGCCGGTCGAGGATGTCGCCTCCTACGAGGCCGGCGCTGCGCTGGAGATCTCACTGCGCGAGGACCTTGAGGTTCGCGGCTACCAGCGCGACGCCACGGCTGCCTTCAACGAGTCGGGTGCCGGTGTGATCGTGCTTCCGTGCGGATCGGGCAAGACGGTCGTCGGGCTGTCGGTGATCGCGGATGCGGCGATGGAGACGCTGATCGTCACCAGCAACGCCGCGTCGGTCGCGCAGTGGCGCTCGGAGCTGCTGCGCAAGACGACCATCGCGCCGGAGGCGATCGGCGAGTACACAGCCCAGCGCAAGCAGCTGCGGCCGGTCACGATCACGACGTACCAGATGCTCACCCATCGAGCGCGGCGCGACGGCCCGTTCCCGCACCTGGACGTCTTTGACCGCCGCGACTGGGGCCTCGTGATCTACGACGAGGTGCACCTGCTGCCGGCGCCCGTCTTCCGCGCGACGGCGCGCATCCAGGCGCGCCGACGGCTGGGCCTGACCGCCACCCTGATTCGCGAGGACCGCCAGGAGCCGATGGTCTTCACGCTTGTCGGACCCAAGCGCTACGACACCGCCTGGCGTGAGCTGGAGGAGGCGGGCTACATCGCGACTGCCGAGTGCACCGAGGTGCGCATCCCGCTGCCCGCGGCCACCCGCCATGCCTACGCGGCGGCCGAAGATCGCGAGCGGATGGCGCTCGCCAGCGCGAACCCTGCGAAGGGAGCCGTCGTGCGCACGATCCTCGATCGCCATCCTGGCGCTCATGCGCTTGTGATCGGCACCGCCGTCGGGCACCTGCGGGCGGTGGCCCGCGATCTGGGCGCGCCGTTGATCACCGGGAAGACCGGGCGACCGGAGCGCGAGCGGCTGTACGACGCCTTCCGGGCCGGCGAGCTGGCGGTCCTCTGTGTCTCGAAGGTCGCGAACTTCGCGCTCGATCTGCCGTCGGCGAATCTCGCGATCCAGCTGTCGGGCAGCTTCGGCTCTCGCCAAGAGGAGGCGCAGCGCCTCGGGCGCCTGCTGCGACCGAAGGCGGGGGACAACCGCGCCTGGTTCTACTCCCTGGTCTCACACGAGACGGTCGAGCAGGACTATGCGCATCGGCGCCAGCTCTTCCTCGCCGAGCAGGGCTATCGCTACACGATCCTCGCTCCCGACGAGCTCGAGTCGCTGCCGCGATTTCGCCTCGCGGAGGCGGCATGACCGGGAAGGGCCGGGGGCCGCGGGTTGGCTCGACGCTCGCCGAAGCGCTCGACGCTGCCGGCGCGGGTCATCGCCGCGCGGTCGCGCGCGCCGTCGGGCTCCGCGCCGACGCCGCGGCGGAGCAGATCGCCGCCGCTGTCATGAGTCCCGCAGGCATCGCAGACAGGCTCGCGGCGCTCGAGCCCGCTGCGCTGGAGACGCTCGCATTCGGCGCGCTCACGCACGGTGTGGTGGCGATCGACCACCGCGGCCACCGCTCCGGGTTCCCGGACCCCTCGCCGACGATCCTCAGCCTCGCCGCCGGCGGATTGCTCTGCTCGACGCGAACGCACCACCAGACGATGCATCAGATTCACCCCGAGCTGGGCCGGCCGTTGCGCGTGGCGTTGTTCGATAAGGCGGCGACCATCGCACTGACCGCCGATCTCGAGGGACCTGAGGGTCTGCGCTGGGTGACCGCCCCCGAGCAGAGCCTGCACGACGCGGCCGCTCTGTCAGCGCGGCTGGCGGCGGGCGGAATCCAAGTCAAGGCTGATGGCGAGCTCTACGCGAAGGCCGTGCCCAAGCTCGTCGAGGCATTGCCGGCGCTCGGTGTTCGGCTCGACCCCCCGGCGTCCGCCCTGCGGCTGGACCTGACGCTCGAGCTGCTGCGCGACGGGGGGTTCGTGCGCTGCCGCAGCGAGGACCGCCCCGGCGCCTCCAAGCGACAGGAGCTCGTGACGACCGGCGACCTGCACGCTCGTCTGCGGTCACGCGACGACGACCTCACCGGTCTCGTCGCTGCGGTCGCGATGCGCCGTATCGGCGTAGAGATCGCCTGGGATCTGGCCGACGTCCTGCGCCAACGCGGCCCCGGCTGCGAGATGGCGCTGGCAGCGTTCGCAGCGGGCTGCGAGCCGCTCGCGCTGTCCGTCGATCGCAGCCTGCGTCAGCTGCCCACGGAGGTCGTGGCGCAGCTGATCCTCGCGCCGGTCTGGCTCGCCGGCCGCTGCGCCTTCGGCGTCGACGACGACGGAGTGATCAGCGCTGTGCGGTTCGGCGCGCTCGAGCCGCCCTGCGAGATCGACCCCGGCCCGGTCGCGCTGCTGCAGTCGAGCTTCGAGCTCGTGCTGCGTCGTGCGCCCATGCCGGCCGAGCGGCTGGCGCTCGAGCAGTTGTCCGAGGGCAACGCGGGCCAGGAGCACGTGCGCAGGCTGACGCGCGCTTCGGTGACCGCCGCCGCGCGCTCGATGCGCAGCTCAGGGGCCGATCCGCTGCGAGCGCTCACCGAGCTCTGCGGTGAGGTGCCCCAGAACGTCGGCCGGACACTTGAGGACTGGGTCGCCGCAGTCAAGCCACCGGCGCGGCTGCGCAGCGCGATGTTCGTCGAGCTGCCCGACGAGCTGACGGCGGACCGTGCCGCCGCGCAGCTTGGAGATGCGGTCGTCGAGCGCCTGGGGTCGCTTCGGTTGGCAGTCGACGCCGATGCGATCGGGACGCTCACGAAGCGGCTGGCGGCGGCCGGCATCGAGCTCGAGGCGGGAATCGACCGGATCTCCGGCGTCCGGCGTGAGCGCGCGTCGCTCGTCGATGGTCGGGCCGCGCGCGCTTGGGCGCCGCGCGAGCCCGCGGACTGGGACACCGGCCTGACGCCGCTGAACGGGACGATCGTGGGGATCCTCGGCGCCGTCACGCCCGCGCCCGAACCGGTCACGAGTCGCCCGTCGCAGGCAGTCATCGAGCTCGACCTCGGCGGCGGACCGAGCGACTTCGACGACTTCGCCATGCTCTTTGACTCGACCGATGACCTCGAGGATCTGCACTACGTGCTCGAGGAGGTCTGTGGCGAGTCCGCACCGGTCAGCGTCCGCTACGCCGCTGCCGACGGCGCACAGGTCATCGAGCTCGTTCCGACGCGGGTCGCCGACGGCCGCGTGCACGGCGTCGACGCGAGGACCCGCAGACCCGTCGCACTCTGGCTGACCTCGATCCTCGAAGTCGCCGCCTGATCGCCCGTCGTGCAGCCCGCGATCGCCGAGCAGGCTGCGCCTCCAGCGGGTCGTCGCCGAGCCCACCGACGTGGAGGCCGTACAGGTCGCCGACGCGTTCGCGGAGCTCGACCGTGAACACGACTCGGCCTACGCCGGCGACGCGGCTGTGATGCTGGCCGAGGCAGGGCACGCCGACGGCGCGCGCGTCCGCGCGCGCAAGTTCAAGAACTGCTGCGGAGCCTAAGGAGGATCTGGAGGTTGAGTTCGTCGGTGGGGGACCGCTCGAAGCCATGGCGTAGATAGAACGCTCGCGCGTTGTCGTCGATCGCGTGGACGAGCAGGACGCGGATGCCCATCTCGTCGGCGGCGGCGACGGCGCGGAGCATCGCGTCTCGCAGTAGCCACGCTCCGATGCCACGGCCGTGGACTTCCCGCTCGACGGCGAGCCGGGCCAGCAGGATGGCGGGGATCGGGTGGCGCGGCATGCCCCTGGCCGCGCGTATCGTCGCCGCGTCCCACGCGATCGAGGCCGCCGTGAGCGCGTGGTAGCCGACGACGCGCTGCTGCTGTTCGCTGTCGATGATCACAAATGTCCTTGCTGACCCGATCGCACCGGCCTGCAGCGCGTGCTTTCCTAGCCACACGTTCAGGGACTCGACACCGCAGTCAAACGGCGCGACATCGTATGAGCTCGTCAGCGGAGCGGGGTCGCTGAAGCGCGGCACCTACGTGGGTCGGGTGCGCTGCAGGAGGTCCGTGACGGCGGTGTTGACCTGGGTCGGCCGGTCGAGCGCATCGTGAAACTGCTTCCAGGCCTTCGCGTCGAGGACGAACTGGGAGCGATCGGCGAGGACCATCTCAGCGCGGGTGCGTCCGCTCTCGACCAGGAACTCGGAGACCGACTCGCCGACCTCTTCGGCGGCCTTGCGAAACAGCAGATCGTCGTCGGGGGTGACGCGTAGGGCGCGGCGGGCGGTCTTCGTCGTGGGCATCGCGGATTCAAGCGTAGCCGGCTGTACCAACACTGTACGTACATTGGCGGCTGCGATCGTCAGGTGACCGACGACCTGGATCGGTGCAGGCGTCGGCGCTGTCGCTTGGAGGCGACGCCGCATCGGCTCGTCTGCCGGCCGCGGGTGGCGGCGCCGCACCACGGCGCCCGCTCTGGCAGGCTGTGCGCGGGGATCGATGCGGCTGCCGAACGGATTCGTCAAGCGGAGGGGAACGCGCGTGCGTCGCAAGGCCGCGGGTCGGGATGTCCCGCGCGCCCGCTGGCGCGTGCTGCGTGGGCCGGTCGGCGTCGTCGCGCGCATGGGACGGCGCCCGGGCCGACGGCCGGGCGGGCTCGTCAGCGGCGGTGGCCGACGGGTTGGCCGCGCATTCGCCGGGCTCCCCCGAGCCAAGACCGAACGGCTGGCCCGCAGCACGGTGATCGCGCTGGTCCTGCTCCTGGGCAGCGGCACCGCCGGGGCGCTCGCGCTGCTGCCGTCAGACGGGGTCGGCGGCGCCGCGCAACGGCTCGGATTCGCTGCCGAGGGCATCGCCCCGAGCTTCATCGCCGAGGGCGACCTGGGGGAGCGCGCCACGCCACACCGGGCCGGCGCCGACTACTACCGCAGGACCGCCACCAAGCACGTTGCGGCCTCGGCCGAGACGGGCTTCGTGCCGCTCTACCGGGAGGCCGAGCGCGCCTTCGGTGTGTCGTGGCGACTGCTGGCCTCGATCCACCGCCAGGAGACCGCGTTCTCCACCGTGGCGAGCACGTATCACGGGCGCAACGCCTTCGGCTGCTGCGCCGGTCCGATGCAGTTCAACGTCACCAACGGGCCGCCGAGCACCTGGGCCACCTACCGCGAATCCTTCCGCGTCGCCAAGCGCCCGCGCCGCTACCCGCACCCGACGCGCCACCACCCGTCGATCTACGACGACTTCGACGCGATCATGGCGGCCGGTGCCCTGCTGCGCGACGCCGGTGCGGGGACGGCACTCGACATCGGCGCGTGGTCGGCGGCCTATGACTACTACGGCCACGACCGCTTCGGCACCCACTACGCCAGCCAGGTCCTGGGTCGCGCGGCAGGCTGGGAGCGCTACGGCTTCTGCCTGAACTGCGCCCTGGACGGCACACTCGTCGCCGAGTTCGACGAGTCCTACGGCGAGCAGGCACGCCGCCAGTTGCGCGACGCCGAGCGCGACAAGAAGGACAAGCCCAAGCACAAGAAGAAGGCCAAGAAGAAGGGCGACCGCGACAAGGCCAAGCGCGAGCACAGGGCGCCGGCTCCCTCCGCGGACGCCAAGCCGACGCCGGTGCCGACCGAGACGAACCCGCGTCCCGCGCCGTCAACCACCACGACCACGACCACGACGCCGACGCAGACGACGCCGCAACCGGCAACCGCGCCGCCTTTCGCGAAGACCTGCACGAAGGTCGAGCGGCTGCTTGGTTGTCGCGACACGTAGTACGGCTGCCGACGTTTCCTGCATCCCCGCGTGCAGATCGTCCGGCCGGGCCGACACCGTTCTGGCCGTGCTACGCGAGATCAAGAACGGCGGCTGGGAACGCAGCGGTGCGTGGTGGTGGACGCGCTACGTCTTCACTGCCGGGAGGGTCCGCGACGAGCGCGGCCTCAAGCCGGCCGAGTACGAGCGCATGGTGCACGAGCAGACCGACGGCGCGGTGGAGATCCTGATCGACGGCGCGCGGACCTACTGGTGGTGCCTGGGCGGCTACTACTGGGAGGACGACCGGCTCGCCGCCCACGACGTCTACGCGCTGGCCTACGAGCGCCGCAGGCGTGCCGAGCGCAAGCTCGAACGCGCGCACGCCGTGCTCGCGCAGGGCGCCGTCGCCGACGCGCGGCGCGACCCGATCCCCGGCGAGGTCAAGCGCGCGGTCTGGGAGCGCGACGGCGGCGCCTGCGTGGAGTGCGGCGCGGCCTTCGACCTGCAGTACGACCACGTGATCCCGTACAGCCTGGGCGGCGCAAGCTCGGTCGACAACCTGCAGATCCTCTGCGGACCGTGCAACCGCGCCAAGGGCGCCACGCTGTGAGGGGCCAAGCTCGTGCGCGTACGCCAAAGGCGCAGCGCCGGATGGACGCTCAGGCTACGATCGCGCAAATGCCCGACCGTCTGCACTTCACCCCGTCAGACGAGGCCAACGCGCTCATCGCCAGCGACCCGATGGCCCTGCTCGTCGGCTTCGTGCTCGACCAGCAGGTCACCGTCCAGAAGGCGTTCTCCGGTCCGCTCGCGCTGCAGGAGCGCCTCGGCTCGCTGGACGCCGACACGCTCGCCGGCGCCGACCTCGAGACCGTCTTCCGGGAGCGGCCGGCGATCCATCGCTTCCCCGGCGCGATGGCCCAGCGCGTGCATGACCTCGCCGTCCACATCCGCGACATCTACGAGGGCGACGCGGCACGCGTCTGGACCGATGCCACGACCGGTGACGAGCTGCGGGCGAACGTCAAGGCCCTGCCCGGCTTCGGCGAGATGAAGATCAAGGCGCTCGGCGGCGTGCTCGCCAAGCGCTTCGGCGTCGCCGCGGCCGAGGCGCTTGTGCCCTGGCATCCTACGCTCGGCGACGTCGACTCACCGCAGGCGCTGGCCGACTATCAGGCCGCCAAGCGGGTCCACAAGAAAGAGTGGTCCAAGACCCAGGCGTGACGCGCGGTCCGGCGCGCCCAGGACCGGGGACCCCGTATGTCCGTCATCACCGCCGCTGCGTCGGGCATCCTGTCGCGATGATCCGCCGCATGCTCGCGCCCAGCCGCCCGAACCCGCTCGCGCTGGCGCTGCTCCTGCTCGCCGCCGTGTGCCTGTTCGTCGCCGGCCTCCAGCACGCGCGCCTGTTTCATCGCGGCTACGCCGAGGTCGAGATCGTCGGCCTGCTGTTCTTGATGAGCGGCATCGGCTCGGCGGTCGTCGTCCTGACGCTGATCTTCGACCGCGCATGGCTGTTCGTGATCGGCGCGCTGTCGATCTGCGTGCCGTCGCTCGTCTCGATCGCGCTCTCTCACTCGTCCGGCTTTCTTGGCTTTCGCGAGGGCGGCTACGACATCGACGCGCTCGTCATCGTCGTGGCCGAGATCGCGGCGGTCATCCTCGCCGCCCTCGGCGCGGCCGCGATGCTGGCGCGGTCGCCGAGCGAGCCATGAGGATCGTCCTGGCCGCGCTGACGGTCGTGGCCATGGGCTGCGCGATCGCCGGCATCGGGATGGGGCACGCGCCGGCCGAGCTCCAGGCCCCGCCCGCCGCGAGCGAGCTGGTCGCCGCCAAGCAGCGGATCGCCGTGGGCGGGGCGACGACGGCGCGGGGCCGGGCGCTGTTTGAGGAGGAGGGCTGCGATGCCTGCCACTCGATCGCCGCCGTCGGCGCCGAGGGCACGCTCGGTCCGCGACTGGACATGGTCGACGACGACGTCGACGAGATCGTCGAAAGCATCACCGAACCGCGCGAGGAGATCGCCGACGGCTTCGCCGAGAAGCTCATGCCGACCGACTACGCGCAGCGCATGAGCGACGCCGAGATCCAGGCGCTCGCGACCTTCGTCGCCGCCGCCTCGGGCACACGCGAGGAGGACGGCGCAGGCGACGAGGACTCCGGACGCGGGGGCGGTGAGGACTCCGGTCGTGGGCGCGGGCGCGGCGGCGGTTGAGCCCCCGCCGCGACCACTGCCACGGGGGCCAGCCGTGCACGGTGCATCTTGCCCAAGCGGTCCGTAGCGGCGGAGGGCGAGCGGTCCCACGATGGTCGAGCACGTCCGGCGCGCGCGCGTACCGACCCCTCTCGTCGAGGGCGCCCGCCGGCTCATCAAGATGGGCGTCTATCCGTTCGTCGTGCCCCACCGCCCCGCTCGTGGGCGCACTGGCCTACACGACGGTGGGCCGGCGCCGAGCCACGAGATCGTCGGCGGATCATGGACGCGGGCACCACGTCGGTGCACCGACCGCGGGCGCAGATCTCCGGCCACAGATCGGACCTGATGTCGAGCCGACCCCCGTCCGCCGGGCCAGGTGCGGCGGGCTGTGCTCATGCCGGCACGCGAGGCGACCGATGAAGCCCGCATGGCTGCACCTGCCCGCCACATCGCCCGGTTCGCCCTCGCCACGCTCGCGAGCCTGGTCGGGCTGCTAGGGGCATCTGTGGCGCCGGCCGCCGCGGCATCGCCGCTGGATCTACTCAGGCCCAAGCCGGTGCCGGCCGTCGCGCCGGTCGCCGAGCCGATCGCGGCCGACCCGGCCGGCACGGCGCGCGGGACGATGATCATGGTCCACGCGGGCGGTTGGGCGGGCCATGACGCGCACGCCCAGCAGCTGCTCATGGACCGCCCCGGCGACCTGCTGCTGCGCCGCGGCTGGCGCGTGGTGTCCGTCGACTACGAAGAGGGCACCGCCGGCCTGCAGGACGTGCTCGACGCGGCCGGTGCGGAGCTCGCGCGCGACAGCGGCAGCGGCCCCGTCTGCATCTATGGCGAGTCGGCGGGCGCGCACCTCGCGCTTGTCGCCGCCGCTCGGCTAAAGGCGATCGACTGCGTGATCGCGATGGGCGCGCCGACCGACCTGGCCCTCTATGAGACCGAGGCGGCCGCCAGTCCCGACGCGCGGCTGAAGCTCGTGGCCAGCCAGATCAGCCGCTTCTTCGGCTCCGATCCGGCGCAGTTGGAGCCCTGGAACCTCGTCGATCTCGCGCCCTCTATCCGTGCCGATGTGCTGCTCGTGCACGAGGCCGACGACGACGTCGTCTCGGCCGAGCACGACGCCCGCTTCCAGGTGGCGCGGCCGACCACCCAGATCCTCAGTCTGGCCGCCGGCAACCCGTCCGACCCGGCCGAGGACTTCATGCACGGCACCGTCTCCGACGCCGGACGCGGTCAGTACCTGGCCGCGGTCGGCGCCTTCGCCGACCGCGCCGTCGCCGCCGGCAAGGCCGAGCGCCGCGCCGCGCGGACCCGCTGCTCGGGCGTGAGCCGCTCGATCGCACAGGCCAGCAGGTCGGCGCTGACGCGCTCGCTGCGCTGCCTCGCGCGAAAGGACTCCCGCACGCGCCGCCTGAGCACGCGCGGCTTCCGGCGCAAGAGCATCAGCCTGCGCGGCGAGGTCAACGCAGCGCGAATCTGGTCGGCGCTGCGCGCGTCCAAGAGCGGGCGTCGTGCCCTCGCGGCAGTCAGGGCCAAGCGCGCCAAGCTGACGGTGCGCGCGGGCGACCGCTCGCGGGTCGTGCTGCGTGCCAAGCGTTGAACCGCGCTCAGCGTGCGCGGCGGAGGCGGAAGTGCGCGGTCTGCGTGCCGCCGCCGGCGGCGGTGGCGCGCAGGCGGTACAGCCCCGCGCGCCGGCCGAGTTGCTTCGTCGTCAGCTTCTGCCGGTTGGCCCCCGCCCGCCCGTTGACGGTGGCGATGGTGCGCGCCTTGGCGTAGCGCCCGCGGCCAAGTGAGCGCTGCAGTGAGAACGTCACGGTCGCCGACCGCGTCAGCGCGTAGGTGAAGCGCGCGGCGCGCCCGACCGTGACGGTGCGGGCGGCCCGTGTCAGGGACCTCAGCTCCGGTCCCGGCCGCGGCGTGCCGAGCACGCGCAGGACCGAGCGCGCCATGCTCGCTTCGCCCATCACGTTCGGATGGATCGGGAAGGCCGGCATCGTCGGGACGAGCCCCTCGAACCAGCGCGTCGGCGGAAGCGTGCAGACGTCGTGGCCGCTGCTCTCCTCGTAGGTGTCGACGTACTCGGCGTCGTTGGCGCCGGCTTGCTCGGCGATCATCGCGTTCGTGGCGCGCAGCTGCCCGTCGAGGTAGCTGATGTCGTCGTCGGACAGCGGCACGAGCGGGTAGCAGCCCTTGCCGTTGCGCGGCGTGACGTCGGGATAGCCGACGATCAGCACGCGCGCCTGCGGGGCGCGCTCGCGGATGCCCTGCAAGGTTGCGGCGATCTTCGGCGCCGCGGCGACGATCTGGTCGCTCAGGGCGTCGCCGCCGCCGGGCTCGGCGAAGTGCGAGCGACAGGCGCTGCCGGTCGGCGCGAGCAGGCCGAGCCCGACGCACGTCGTGGCGGCGCCGACGAGTCCGACGTCGTTGCCGCCGATGCCGATCGTGACGAGCGTCGCGTCGTCTGACAGCGCGGAGAACTGCGGCACGTTGGCGCCGCCGAGGACGTTCTGGGCGCCGAGCATGTCCTCGGTCGTCGCCGACGAGCAGCTGACGTCGCGAAACACGGGCGCACCCAGCGCCGCGCGGACGACCGACGGGTAGTTGTGATCTGACCGCGCGCAGCCGATCGGTGTGCCGACCTGGTTGAGGACGAGCGGAGCGGCCGTGTAGGAGTCGCCGAGCGCGACGTACGGCCCGGCTTGGACGGGCGCGGCAGCGAGCGCGTTGGCGGTCAGTGCCAGTGTGGACGCGAGCGTGCTGCTCAGCAAGCGAACGGTGCGGTTCATATGAGCAGTATCGCGGAGCGCGCCGCGCGCCGCAGCACTCGTCAGAAGCTGCCGACGAGCCCGGCGCAGACCCAGTTGCGCGCACCGCTGCCACCCGCCCACAACTGCGCGGCAAGACGGTCCTGCTCGGCCTTCGGCGCCTGGTAGGCGTGCGGCGTCGAACCGCCCAGACCGCGCCACGTCGAGGGTAGGAACTGATAGAAGCCCGACGCGCCGGCAGAGTTCGGCGGCAGGTTCTGCCCGCCGGACTCGCATTGCACGACCGGCCAGGGGATCGACCACGGGCCGCCCGGGCCGACGGCCTTCAGCGCCCGCGCGCGCTGGGCGAGCAGGCGCGTCAGCGAGCGCTCGGCGGAC
>JBBSQG010000035.1:0-13062 GCA_038258125.1 Solirubrobacterales bacterium | reverse complement strand
CGGCAGTGTGGTCGGCGCCGGTGATCCAACAGGCGGTCGTCGAGGCGTATCGTGAGCCCATGTCCGATTCCCGGGTGCATCAGGTGCATGTTGTCGCGCTGGTGGTGACGCTTCTAATCTCGGGCGTATACCTCTTGGTGCCGACGTATGCGAGCAGCTCAGGCGGCCAGACGGTCGTCGCGGTCAATGGGTGGTGGGTCGGCCTGCTCTTGGTGGTGCCGGTCGCGATCGTGTCGTGGCCGCTGATGGACCGGGGCGCGAGGCGAGCGATCAGCATGTGGTCGTCGGCGCTGCTCCTGACGGCGTTCGCTCTCGTCACCGGGTTCACTATCGGCACGCCGTACCTGCTGCCGGCCGCACTGCTGTTAGTTGCCGCGTTGCGAGGTCACCGCGATCAGCCCGCGCGCGGCCGGAGCAGCAGCGCAAGCTGAGCAGCCGACCCGGCCGATCACGGCGGTACGACACGCTGCCCCCTTGGACGAGCAGCAGTAGCGCCGGCCGCGGCTCCTGTCAGGCGAAAGCGGAAGTTCCGCCTGCGGGACGTGTGGCGGGTCAGGCCGGGGCGTCGGTGTCCTGAATGGAGCTCGAGAACTCCATTAGGGAGGTTCCTACCGGGACAAGATCAGCTGAGATCAGCTACGGAACCGATCGTCGGATCAACCTTCCGACACAGAGCATCGGCCAGCTTGGTCTCCTTCCGAGGAACCCACTCGAGCGAACACCTCACGAATCTCGAGCGCATGTCCCAGGTCTTTTCGACGAGCGGCTTCAAGTGATCCTTCTTGACCTGGAAGCGACCCAAGACGTGATTGACGGGAGTCCGGGAGTCATTCCAGATCACCAGATCCGTGACTCCGTGTTCCAGGGCAAGTTCCATCCCGAGTTGGATGGAGAGATGTTCGGCCACGATGTTGGTCGTAGCGTCGATCTTTTCGGCCCTCTCGACCCTTTCGCCGGTCTCCAAGATCAGCACGGCGGCTCGGGCCCCAGTTCCGCCGTTTCCTCGTCCGTCGCAGATGACTTTGGCTTTCAAGGCTTACGCCTGTCCGGATGTTCGCCGTCCGCGAATCGGCTCAGTCGCGACCATGTCGCCGCAGTCTGCCGCAATCCCAGTGACGGGGCAAGCGCCAGCAGCAGCGTCTGCCGTGCGTCGCTTCCACAGTGAGGCAGATCCGGCAGCCGGCCGGCAGTGCCCCTTGGGACGCGCAAGGCGCAAGCGACGATCCCGGCGACCGCGCCGGCTTACGCCGCGACGCGTCTGCCAGGCCAAGCCCCGGTCTTGACGCGCTCGTAGAGCGTGTCGGGAGCGAGATCCGCGCCTCCTGGCCAGGTGACCGTGCCCGACTCCGGGTCAAGCTCGGCGGCCGCAAAGCCCTCCGGCGTGCGGGCGTGCTCGAAGACCGGGCCGTTCATCCGCGAGAGGACCTCGACGTCCCCGGTCAAGCCGTCGTCGAAGACCAAGCCGAGCACACCGTGGGCGCGGACGGCGACGGTCGTCAGATGCGGGGTAAGTCCGATCATTGCAACGGTTCGATGGCCTGAAGTTTCTCACCGGCGCGCGCTCGGCGCCAGTTCTTCAAGAGCTCCTCTGGATGCAGTTCTGCCCAGGCCAGTACGAACCGAAGATGGCGTCGGGCCAACGTGCTCTCGATCACCTCGAGGCTGTCGATCTGGACCTTCGCCTCGCCATCGGCATGCAGCGCGTGAAAGTGGGGTGGATCGTGGTCGTCGAAGTACATCGTGATCACGAGCCCGAGGAAACGACTGATCGTCGGCACGAGCCCATCTTCACCGCAGGATCGGTCGTGATCGGCTCCCAAGGCCGCCGCGCCGGCTGCTCCGTCGCTTGGGACGCGGGTGACTGGCGTCCCTGGACCAGTGCCGGATCGGACCAGACGCAGCAGCGCCGTCGCGGAACGCAAGCGCAGGTGCGTAGCCGGGCGTGCTCGGCGGGTCGGATGGGATGACCGGGTGTCAAGTCTTGGGGCGGCGGGCGCAGAAGCCGATCGAATCGCGACCTGCGCTGACGGTGACGCCTTCGAAGCCCGCTGCCTCGAGTCGCGGCGTGAGCCCCGGGGGATCGATCAAGACCTTGGTGTCGTTGACGTGTAGAAGCGCGAAGCTCAGCCCGCGGCCGGTGCTGTCGGTGCCCGCGAACGGCGCCCCTGGACGCAGTACCCGGCGCACCTCGGCAAACAGCTGATCTTGCTCGGCGCGTGATGGCACGTGGTGGAGCATCGTGAAGCACGTCGCAGCGCTGAAGCTGCCGTCGGCGAATGGCATCGCGGTGGCGGTTCCTTCGACGATGTCTGCGCGGCCGGCGAAGCGCTCGCGAAGCGAGCGCGCCAGCAACGGATCAATCTCCAGCGCTGTCACCCGCTTCACCCGCGCCGCAAGCGCCTGCGTCGCTGGCCCGAATCCAGGCCCGATTTCAAGGACATCCTCGCCGAGGTCGAGCCCGTCGATAGCGGCCGGCACGAGATCCTCAGCGACGTGCCGCTTCCAAGCCTCGCGACTGCAGTACCAGTAGTGGATGCGGTTCACGCGCCAAGCCTCGCATACACGGTTGGGTCATCCCGTCTGCGGAAGGACGCGGTGCCGCAACGGACGATGAGCAGCGGTGGCGTGAGCATGTGGCCATGGTCGGCGCGAACGGGTCGCGGGGGAAGCTTCCCTCGCTGGGCGTGCCCTAGCCGTGGGCGCAGAGACGGCTCGGCGGTCCGCGGCCGTTTCGCTCGAGGCGACACGCTCAAGATCACGCGACTCGACCGGCCCGGGCGTTCGGTTCCGCATCTCGTGACCCTCGGCGCTGAGCTTCGCGACCGCGGCGTCGGGGCTCCACGTCATCGCGCGGGCATCGACACGACAACTGCGGAAGGCCGCGCGATGCTCGGCATGCTCTCCATCTTGGCCGAGCTCGTGTGTGGCGGTGCAAGCAAGCGCGACCTGAAGGCCACTAGACACCTATGAACGTGAATGATCGAGAGCAGGTGGCGCGGCGGGCCTTGACGGTCGCCTTGCGTACTGCGGCCGGGATCGTTGGTAATCGCGATCAGGCCGCTGACATCGCCCAGGATGTCGCGCTGGATGCGATGCAGTCGGTGGGCCGCCTTCGAGATGCGGAGGCGTTTGACGCCTGGGTGCGCAAGATCGCTGTGCGCCATACGCTGCGCGCGCTGCGCAAGCAGCGGTCTCAGCCGCCCGTCGTCCCGTTGGCATTGGTCGGGGATCTCAGTGATCTGTCCGCCGATGAGCCTGATCGCGACCTGCTGATCGCGGCGCGCGGCGCGCTCGCGCAGGCACTGACGACGCTGCCGCCGCGTCAACGCGTCGCGCTGGTGCTGCGCTATGTGCACGATCTCAACGACCGCGAGATCGCCGCCGCGTTGGGCTGTCGCCGCGGCACCGCCAACTCGTTGCTCTCCCGCGGTCGCGCAGCCCTGCGCGACTGCCCCGCTTTGCAGGATCTCGTTTCAGATCTGGAGGTCGCACGATGACGGACCTATGGAACCGCGCTCTGCGCTCGGCGTTTGATCACGCCCGCGAACTGGAGCCCACCGACGCAGAGGTGCAGCGCGTGCTCGCACTGGACGCCCAACGCGATACCCGCCGCGCCCGCCGGCCATTGCTGAAGGTGGCCGCGACGGCGTGCGCGACGCTACTGCTCGCATCTGGTGCCTATGCAGTCCCACCGGCGCGCGCCGCGCTGCAGGACGTCTACAGCGCGATGACCGGCTGGGTGACCGGCGCGGATGATCAGGCAGGTCCCGGCCGGCCGCTTGAGGCTGGCGACGATGCGCCGGCGTGGGTGCGCGAGACGGGCGGCGAGAAGCGCCTAGTCGCCCAGAATGGTGCGGCGAAGCTGTACGCCGTCCGCGAAGACCAGACGATCAGCTTCGCGCTTGGCGGATCGGTCGGCCTGAGCGACACCGTCGATGGCTGGCGCAGCCAGCTGGCAGGAACCGCGGTCGTCGTCCTGGGCCCCGGGGCGTTTGCTGACGGTCCGCTCGACAACCTCGGTCGGCGCCCATTGTTCGGGGTCAGCTCGCGGCCGGTCGCGCGCGTCGAGCTGCGCTACGCCACGGGCGCACCATCCGTTCAGGACGGCCTGGACGGCGGTTTCGTCCTGTTGGCTGACGCGCGACGTGACCCTCGCACGCTGGTGGCCTTCGATCGCACCGGCCGCGAACTCGACCGTGCCGACGTCAGCGGACTCGATCTGCGCGTCTGCAGCGATCCGCGAGGCTGTCCACCCGGTCGCACGGCTCCGTCGCCGAGCGCCGGTTAGGACTCACACGGGCTGTGGTCGCCACCTCCGCATGGAAGCACTCATCTCGCTCCGAGACCATCGCGTCGCGGGATCCTTGGTCGGGATGGTGGGCACGATCTGACGCCGGGTTAGCCTCTTGTGATGATCCAGTGCGCGCTCAACGGCGCCTACGGCCCAGACGATCATCCGGAGGTGCCGGTCTCGCTCGAGCAGCTCGTCGCCGACGCGGCGGCGTGCAGTGTCGCCGGCGCGGGATCCGTGCATTTGCATCCCCGCCGGCCTGCGGACGCAATCGAGTCACTCGCCGCCGAGTCGCACGACGCCGTCGTCGCAGCGATCCGCGCCGCTTGCCCGGGACTTGAGATCTCGTGCTCGACCCAGGAGGACATCGATCTCGCCACCGCGCCTGACCGCATCGCTGCGGTCCGAGCCTGGACGGCTCCGCCCGACGTCGTTTCGTTGAACCTCGCCGAAGGCGGTGTCATCGAGCTCGGCAACGCGCTGCTGGACTGCGGGATCGGGATCGAAGCCGGCGTCTTCACTCTCGGCGGCGTGGCGCGGCTCCTCGCAGCACCGTGGGCCTCGCAGATCACCCGGGTACTCGTCGAAGTCATCTACGAGCACGACGACACGGCCGCCATCGCACTCGCTCGCGCGATCGACCAACGCGTGGCCGTTCTCGAGCGTCCGCGACTCTGGCACGGCGACGCCCAAGCCAACTGGGCGGTCGTCGACGCCGGGCTCGTCGCGGGAGTCGACGTCCGCGTCGGCCTCGAGGACACGCGCATCGGCCGGGACGGGAAACCCGCACCCGGCAACGGCGCCCAAGTCGCGGCGACGCTCCGCTGAAGCGGCCGGGCACCACGCGCAAACGTCCCAACAGCCGATCGTCGTGCGGCACGGGTCGCGCACGTCCTGGCACGAGCTGTTCGCGACAGCGAGGTTGACGCAATCAAGAGCTGCGGATCCTCGACTGCGTCGTGCACATGCCGACGGCCAGTCTGGCGACCCGTTGCGGCGGACCCGGCCGGCATTGTCGCTTTCGCGCGATCTCGAGCGTCGCGTCGACGCCGACGAGTGCCCCAATGGACGAGTACCGGCAGCGGGCGCGGAGCGGCCGAAGGCTGCTCCTATTCGCGCCTGAGCTGGGAGCGCTCCGGCCGTTCGAGTAAGCACATTCCGTTCGAGTGGTCGAGCCAAGACGAGTTCTGATCGACCACCGTGCCGGGGTCGCTGGGACAGGGGATCGCCGCCGCGGCCCGTGATGGGCGCCCCAGGTGGTCGCGGATCCGCGGCTCCCACCGTCTACGCGATCTCCAGATCGGGCTCGTTGCCCTGCTGCTGGGACTGGCGGCCGTGGGCTGGCTTGTCACCGACGCTCGGATGCAGGGCATGGACGCGGGGCCGGGTACAGACCTGGGAACCCTCGGCTTCTACGTCAGCGCTTGGGTAGTGATGATGGCCGCGATGATGTTCCCCTCGGCCGCGCCGATGGTGCTCGTCTTCGGCAGGGTCCAGCGCGGGCGCCGGGAGCTCGGCAAGGGAGCCCGGCCGGTGGCCACCGCCGTGTTCCTCGCGGGCTACCTGCTTTCGTGGGTGGCGTTCGGCCTCGCCGCGTATGGTCTGGTGGAGTTCTTCCGATCCCTCTCGATCGACGCGCTCTCCTGGGATCAGGCCGGCCCCTACCTCGCCGGAGGCGTGATCGTCGCGAGCGCCGCCTATCAGCTCACCCCGCTCAAGGACGTCTGCCTTTCGAAGTGTCGGGACCCGCTGTCCTTCGTCCTTGGATACTGGCGCAAGGGCGTCCGGGGCGCACTGCGGATGGGGGTAGAGCACGGTGCCTATTGCGTCGGCTGCTGCTGGGCTCAGAACGCCGCGAGATCGAGCTGCTCGACGCTCGCCAGCACGAACCACGCCAAGTGATCCTCCGGCAGCGAGTCGCGCAGGCTCGGCGGCATCAACAAGTCCTGCTCACGCTTGCACGACAAGAAGTTCTGGGGCATGCGCCCATCGTCTTACGCGCGCCGGACGACCCGCTTTGCGCGACAGCCACGACGAGATGCAGCAGTGTGCTACCGACGAAGGACGATTCGCGTGGGTTGCGTGCGCAGCGTCAGCGGCTCGGAGCGGAGCGCGCGACGATCGCGCACAGGAAGGCCAGGACGACGAGCAACGGCGCGATGAAAAGCAGTGCCCATTCGCGGCCGTAGGTCTGCTCGTTCAAGCCGCTGGCGACGTTCTGCAGGGCAACCACGGCGAACACGACAACGAGCGCCCACGCTGCGACGCGAAAGACCCCGCCGGGCAGACGTTGACCCCAGAGCCCCATGCGTCCGAGCACGACAGCGATCGCTGCCATGACCAGCAAGACGACAACCCAGATCGCCGCGGCCGGGGGGAGCTCGGTCGACCCGACCACGGTTGCCGCCGCCCAGTCACCGCCGAGCGCCCAGTAGACATGCAGCGCCGCAACGACAGCAAGGATCGCGACCGCGGCCCACCCGGCATTCCAGCTTCGTCTTTCGCGTGTCGTCCGCGACGACACGGGTGCGCCAGCGCGACCGTCAAGTACTCTCATAATCCCCCCTTTACGCAGTAAAGGAACCATAGTCTTACGCTGTATCAATGTCAACAGCGAGCGAGGGCCGAGAGCCGCTCAGCACAACGAGGATCGCTGAGACGGCGCTTCGCCTCGTCGACCGCGACGGACTCGACAGGCTGAGCATGCGCAAGCTCGGAAGCGAGCTCGGTGTCGAGGCGATGGCGCTGTATCACTACTTCCCCAGCAAGGAAGCGCTGCTCGACGCGGTCGTCGAGCGAGTCGTCGCCGAGATGAAGCCTCCACGCGACGATGGCGGCAGCTGGGATGAGCGCCTGCGCGAGATGCTGCACTCATACCGAGGACTTGCCCACGCCCATCCACACGTCTTTGTGCTGGTTGGTCGGCGGACGGTGCGAAAGCCCGAAGCGCTGCAGCCAGTCGAGTGGACGCTCGATCTGCTGCGCCGCGCCGGCCTTGATCCCGCGCACGCGCTTGCCGCCTTTCGCACCCTGTCGAGCTACGCCTTCGGCTACGCCCTGTCCGAGACCCGAGGCTTCGCGCTGCAGCCCGACCCCGAAGACCCGTCAGGGTTTGACATCCGCACCATCGACCCAACGCGCTTCCCGCGCATGCGCGAGGTTGCTGCACACGTCGTCGCCTGCGACCACGACGCCGAGTTTGAGCGCGGGATCGACTTCATCATCCGCGGCCTGCGGGCACAAATCGCTTCGCCGGACGCCGCCTGACCCATAGACCAGGACGTTCTGAAGCGACGTGACGCCCGCGCCGAAGGCAAGCAACAGACGACGGTCTCCATCTGTGCAGCAGCAGCGGGCGTTGCGCGAAGCTCGAGTGCCCGTTCGGACGAGGACGGGCAGCGCCGGCGGCCGCTCCCATCAGGCGGAAGGAGCAGTGACTCATTGGAGGGCTCCTAGCCGATCAGGTGCGTCACGCGGACGCCCGGCGGGGTGGCGCGGCCGATCTGCTCGACCTGGCCGCCGGCGACGACCGCGCGGCCGCCGGACGCGATCGCTCCGGCCGCGGTGCCGCTGACGTCCGCGCCCGAAAGCACGAGCTGCGGCGCCCCGAACGTCGTCGACCCGGCGGGACGGATCACCGCGGCGACACCCGGCGTCGCCGCGCCGTGCAGCGTCGCCCACACGGCGAGCGCGTCGCCGGCGCTATCGCCCGCGAGGTCCATGAGCTGCGCGTCGACGTTCGGCGGCGAGATCGTCTCGACCTGGCCTACGCCACGGTGGTGCCGCTCGGCGCGCACCAGGTAGTGCCCGCCTGCGAAGCCCGTCCAGGCGACGGTCGTCACGCCGTCGGCACCGAGGATCGCGCGCAGGCGCGCGCCATCGACGGCATCGGCCTCACCGTGACCCGACGGCGTCCCAGTGTCGAGCAGCCGGCGCTTGCCCAGCGCTCCGCCGGAGCTCATGTCCGCTCTCGAGACCGCGAGCGACCCGCCGACAGAGCCCTCCGTCACCGGCTGGCTGAACCACGACACGACGCCGTGGCGGGCGCCGGTGAGCGTGACGGCGATCGTCGGAACGGGGGCCGTCGGCCCGGCGATCCGGACCGTCGTGAGCGTCCCGTTCGCGTGGCGCATCCGCGCGCGCACGTCGTTGCCACGCCGGTGCGCGCGGTGCTGGATCCACGCGACGATCGCGTCGCCGCGAGCGTTCAGCGCGACGGCGGCCGCCGGATAGCCGGTGCGCTTGGCAAGCACGACGGGCTTTCCAAAGGAGCGGCCGCGGCGGCGGAATGTCGCGAGGACCGAGCGCGTGCGGCACTCGGTGTCCACGCAGCGCGAGAACACGACGGCCGCGTCGCCACGGTCGTTCACGGCGCTCGCGAGGGTCCTCGTCGCCAGGATGCCGTTCGTAGATATGCGCCGCAGGCCGCCATTGACGGGCCCGATGCCGACGCGCAGCCGCGAGCGCCTGCCTTCGAGCGTGAAGTAGTCCAGCGGGCTGCGCGGGCCGCCGACTGCGAGCAGCGTTCCGTTGGGCGACACGGCGAGCGGCGACCCCAGCCCGTCGCGCAGTTTCACGGGTGGCGCGTAGGTCGCGCCGGCGAGGATGCTTGAGATCGCGACCGCCGCCTGCGGGTTGCCCGGAAGCAGCGCGAGCGGCCCGTACATCGCGATGCTCGGCACCCCGCCGGAGCCGTAGGCGGCGAGCAGCGGAAAGCGGTCATTGGAGCCCTGGATCTCCAGCGGCGATGTCCACGCCGCGCTCGCGGGCGACGCGATGGCGATCAGCGCGCAGGCGCAGGACCCGATGACGACAGCGGCGCGGCGGAGGGTGTCCATGCTGTAGCAACGGCTGCGCGGTCGCGAGGTTGCGGCGCTCGACGGATGATGGCCGTCGTCGCGGCCCGCCCCGCGTCGTATCCGCGCGTAGTTGTCAAGCCAGCGAACAATGTCGGTGGATCGCCATCAAAGATTGCTCCTTCTGGCGTGCGGAACGAACGTCTCTCCGGCGTCTGTGCTGGGCTGGCGGCGACAGGATCCACCTACAGATCCGGCAGCGGGCGGCAGTGCTGGAATGGACGATTAGCGGGAGCGCGCGTCGCTGGCGGTTCGTGCAAGAGCAGAGGTTTCGCGGGTACCGTTCGCGTCATGGCTGAACGCATCGAGCGCGGCGGCTTCTACGAGGACTGCGCCTCCCAACCGGTGATCTGCACAGAAGTCGATCGGGCGAAGGACCTGATCTTCGGGATCTCGCTGCTGACTGGGGTCGTCGGTTCGTGCAGCATTGCGAACTGCGGCATCCGCCAACTCACTCGCGACGAGGCGCTTGATCGCGCCGTTGGCTGGCAGAAGTGGGCGCGCGAGCACGGCCTGGAGCCGGACCGCTCCAAGCTTTAGACCGGCTACGCGCTCAAGGCAGGTCCGGTAGCCGGCCGGCAGTGCCCGCTCAGGACGCATGAGTAGGAGCCAAGGGCCGCGAGCGCGAGTGCCGGTATGGACGAGGACGGGCAGCGCCGGCGGCCGCTCCCATCAGGCGATAGCAGTCCCTATTGGCGTCGTAACCACCAGATGTCGTGCGTCGTGAAGTCGGCAGATGTCCCGGCCACGACCAGCACGCGTCGGGGCGACGAATCGAACCGCAGCGTGAGTTCGGCGTTATCGCCGACGACCACTTCCGTCACGTTTGCGTTGCTGAGGGCCAGCAGCGCCGATGCCGCACGTTCAGGGTCACCGTCGGCAAGGTCCTGGTCGTCCACGCGGAAGGTCGTGTCGATGTACAGCCTGCACTCCGCGTCTTGGTCTGGCCAGGCGAAGGTGAGGAACGGCCACGCTTGGCGGACCCCCACCTCCACCACGAATGCGCCTTGCAGGTCGTTCGCCTCCATCGTCACGGAAGGGTCGCACGACACTGCTGCTCCAAGGCACGAGCAGGAGCCAAGGGCCCGCGAGCACGAGTGCCGGTTTGGACGAGGACGGGCAGCGCCGGCGGCCGCTCCCATCAGGCGAAAGCATCAGTGGGTTGACGGCCGCGCCGATGCTCTGCGAGGAACCGGTAGAGACTCGCTCTGGCACGGAGCCTTGATGGTCGCACTAGAGTGCACCCCGAGGCCCAAGTGAGGCGAACCGCCATTATCGTGGCTGTAGCGGTCATCGTCGTCGGCGTCGTCGGCGGTGTCGTCGTCGGCGGCGTCGTCGGCGGGCTCGCGGTCGGCGGGGGAGGCGGCTCGGACGACCCCGAATCCGCTCGGTGTCCCGCGACTCGAGTCGACGGCCAGTACGTGCATGCCGGGCGCTTCACGGGCGTCATCAGCCCCGACTACGACGTCTTGAATGGCCGCTTTCGACTCCGTGTAGGCGCGTACCGTGACGCGACGACCGGGCTGACGCAAAAGATCCTCTGGTCGGTATCGCGCCAGGCAACGGTCGGTACGCGCCTGCGCATCGAGGCCCGGCGACTGCCGCCGCTGTCGTCCCGTACGTTCCGTGTGACGCTGGGACGGACCTCTGCAATCGGCGACCGGAGGCGGTGGTTCTTCCCCTCGGTCATCAAGCCGCCCGCAGAGGGATGCTGGCGGCTGCGCTTCACGAGCGGGAGAACCGCCGGGAGCCTCATCGTCCTGGTGCGCGATTAACGCCCTCCTGAGGGCAAGAGGGGCCATCCCGAAGTGCGCCGACACGTGCAGTGCTGCTTCGAGGCAGATTGGGCAGCGGCTGGCAGTGCTGCTCTGACGAGATCCGGCAGTGTGGTCGGCGCCGGTGATCCAACAGGCGGTCGTCGAGGCGTATCGTGAGCCCATGTCCGATTCCCGGGTGCACCAGGTGCATGTCGTCGCGCTGGTGGTGACGCTTCTGATCTCGGGCGGATACCTCTTGGTGCCGACGTATGCGAGCAGCTCGGGCGGCCAGACGGTCGTCGCGGTCAATGGGTGGTGGATCGGCCTGCTCTTGGTGGTGCCGGTCGCGATCGTGTCGTGGCCGCTGATGGACCGCGGCGCGAGACGTGCGATCAGCATGTGGTCGTCGGCGCTGCTCCTGACGGCGTTCGCTCTCGTCACCGGGTTCACCATCGGCACGCCGTACCTGCTGCCGGCCGCGCTGCTGTTAGTTGCCGCGTTGCGAGGTCACCGCGATCAGCCCGCGCGTTCCGCGAACTGGGGACAGCCAGCCGCTGATCGGCCCCACCAGGGGAAGCGCTCCCGAATGTCGCCTCTGGCGAAAGGGGCAGGACTCTCGGCCGTGCTAACCCGTTTCTCCCGCGCCCGCGAAGCGAGATACGGGAGCGACCACGCTGCCAGTTGAGTTCGCGCGCGCCTTGACTCCGCGCTGGCCAATCCTGCTGGCGAGTTGCGTCTTCGTGCTCGGGGTCGCGTTCTTCTGGATAGGACCGGAGCCCATGTGGCACTCACGTTGTCTGCTTGACTCAAATCCCAGCGGACCCGAAGCCATCTCGTTCAGTTATCGGGCATCCCTGTGGCCGCCCGGCACCGAATGCGTATACACCTTCTCCAACGGCACCGAGACGAGATCAACCTACGTTCCATGGGCCGAATGGCTCATCGTGCTTGCGCTCGCCGCTGCCGTCGGTGCAACCGCCTCGCGATTGCTACGCACAGCCGCGCGACCCTCCCGGAGGCTCGCCGTGACCATCGGAGTGTCGACTGTGGTTCTCGGCGCTGTCTTCGCGGGCCCAGCAGTCGTTCTGATCTTGCTCGTCCTCGCGATCAGCGCAGCGATCTGGTTGCGACTCCGCCACGGCGGGTGGCGCGCGCAACATCCATAGATAGCGACTTACAGACGTGCCTGCCCCCGCGCGGCAGGTGCTCTCCGGTGGGCGCTTCCACTAACCGAACCGCCACATTTCTGCTCCGCTGCTAGGCGAGCCCCGACAGCGACTGATCGCCAACGCCGACGCTTCGGCAGCGATCTGCGAGCAATGCGTAGTGCGGTTCGCGGGCTTGTTCGCACGCTCGCCTGAGGGCGAGCAGGGGTCGCCGTCTAGCTGACGCGTCGGATCAACCGACGCTTCTGCGCTGAGGCAGGATCGGAAGCGATCGTCCAGTGCCCCCTTGGACGAGGACGGCCACCGCCGCATCGCGGTTCGGCGGCACCCACAACCGCGTGATGGGCGCTAACGCCCTGCTGCAAGCTTCAGCCTTGCCGACGAGGACCGCGCCGTTTCGCGTCCTCAGGCAGAACCCTCCAAGCGAGGCTCTCCAAGAGTCGCGCAAGGACGACGCGTCCACCTAGAAGGATTGAGGTGGCGACGAGAGCGCCCCCCCAGATCGCATCAGTCATATGGGGTCCCGCGGCGCCACCATTGACGGCAAGCAGCGCGACGACAAGGACAAGGGTGGCGACGACGAACCACCCCACCAGCGTCGAGAACACGCGGATGAGGCTCGCGAGGTCCAGCATCCGGTGTCCTATCCACGCGCGCACCAGATCGTTATACGCTGCCGCGCGCTCTGGCATTGCGTCTGCGGGTGACGAGACCGCGATTGCGCGGCCGTCGACCGCGCCGTGAGCGCGCCGCGACCCGCCGTTCGAACCGCGCTGGCTCCGGTGCGCGTGACTTACACGACGCGCTTCGAGCGAGGCGGAAGCTTGGTCACGGGCACGACTCCGGGATGCCCGGGGTACCGCCAACGACGCGGACGGAACCACGCCATCTGCCGCTCAAAGTCAGAGCCAGGCGGACCGCCGCGACCGTGCGTGCGGTCCGCCGCCGATGACTCGCCGCTCGCGCGCCGGGCCGCGTCGTGGTGCGACGCT